>CP141730.1 GCA_035621215.1 Oscillospiraceae bacterium MB08-C2-2
ACGGCCAATACCGAGACATGGTTCATCCCATTCACACCGATCTACGGATACAAATTGAAACGTTAATTCTCAACGAATACCGGAAAACAACGGAGCCAGTGGGAGCTTAACACCCGTAAACACCTAAAACAGAAAACGAAAGGCAGGAAAGACAAATGTGTAAAATTATCGCTATAGCCAACCAAAAGGGCGGTGTGGGAAAAACCACAACCGCCATTTCTTTTGCCTCGGGTCTTACTAAGCTGGGCAAAAAGGTACTCCTGATCGATTTTGACCCTCAGGGCAGCCTGACAATCGGTCTTGGTTCCCAAGAACCGGCAGCCTTGGAGCATACCAGTGCCAAGCTGCTCATTGACAATATCAACGAGCAAAAGGTGGAGCCGGTGGAGTATATTGTCACTGGTGGAGCTATCCCCTTTATTCCCGGCAACATTGTTCTTTCCAGCGTTGAGGTTCAGTTGGTCAATGTCATAGGCCGAGAAATGGTACTGAAAGAAGCGCTAGAGCCGTTTAAACCTATGTTTGATTACATTATTATCGATTGTATGCCCAGCCTTGGATTTCTGACCATAAACGCACTGATCGCCGCCAATAGCGTGATCATCCCCGTACAGGCCCACTTCCTTGGAGCCAAGGGGCTGGAGGATTTCAGCGGTACACTGCGAAAGGTAAAAAAGATCAACCCCGGCCTGAACGTGGACGGTATTCTCATTACCATGTTTAATAAGCAGCTTACCTTCTCCAAGGGGATTGTAGAGGCCATTCAAAATACCTATGGTGAATCCATTCATATTTTTGATACGAAAATCCCCATCAGCATTAAGGCTGCCGAAACAACTGCCGCAGGGCAGAGTATTCTGGACTATAGCCCTAAAAACCCGGTGGCCATTGCGTATCAGGAATTTGCAAAGGAGTGGCTGCGTAATGGCTAAGGTATTTAATACCGATATTTTCAATCTCAAAAATCATTTGGACGAACCGGAGCTGTTAGAATCTTCTGACCCTGTTTCCCAAACTACAAATGAGTATAAGATGATCCCTATAGATAAATGCATTTATATGGAGAATCAACCTTTTCGAATGTACAACAACACAGAAAAATGGGAGGAGTTTGTGGATAGCATCCGAATGTTCGGTGTACATGAACCAATTGTTGTGCGGCCAACGTTAGGTAAATATCAAATTATAGCCGGTAGGCATCGTCACCTTGGGTCTCAGGAAGCAGGGAAAACAACCATACCAGCCATTATCAGAAATGATATCGACGATTCTACGGCAAGAATAATGATGCTGGATACCAATCTTCAAAGGGCAGATGAGTATAAGATTAGTGAGCTGGCATTTGCTTATAAAGAAAGACTGGAAATAGAGAATCGGCAGGGTTTCCGCAGCGATCTAGCCTCACGAAACAATTTTGAGATGATGAATGATGAATCCTCACGAAACGATTTCGTAAAGTCTGGCAATGAATCCTCACGAAACGATTTCGTAAAGTCTGGCAATGAATCCTCACGAAACGATTTCGTAAAGTCTGGTAATGAATCCTCACGAAATAATTTCGCAAAGTCTGGTGATGAAGCCTCACGAAATGATTTCGCAAGGATGGACAGTGCTGAGAGAAGAAAAGCACAGATGTATGCCCGTCTTACTAAATTGATAAAACCTTTATTGGATATGGCCGATGCAGGCAATTTGGTCTTTGTAGCAGCCTATCACATAGCTGCGTTTCCAGATTCGCATCAAAGGGTGCTGAATGAGTATTTGGAAATTTATAAGCCAAAGGTTACTCAGGATCATGCTAAGCTTCTCGCTATGCACTCCAAGAATGGTGACTTTGGATATTCAACTATCAGTGAGATCTTTGGAAAGTACCCCGAAATATGCAGTGCCCCGGCGAAGAAAAAAACATTTAAAATCAGTTATTCCCGGCTGGAGCAGTATGTAAAACCAGATGCAACACCGCAGGAAACGGAGGAGTATATTCTGGAGGCATTGGAGTTTTACGGTAGACATAAGGCAGGCCAGATGATTTAGTGAAGTGACCCCCAAAATTGACAAAATAAATAATATTGTTTAAAATGCGAGGTGTTAAGCATTGTACTATTTGATTGCCCTTCTCTCGTCTTATTTTATTTATTCGCTGTGCCTGGATGCCAGAACATTAAAAAGATGTCCTGAATATCGGGTCACATTTGGCATCAAAAAAATCTTGAGCTATCTGCTTGGGGTACCTGTTTATTTATACAGTATTATTAATCCAACTACTAATCATGCAAGTTTTCTCTTTACATTAGCTCTATTTATAACTATTTGTGTTTGTACAATTTTAACGTGTATTTGCTGCAATGCACATACAGAGTATTTAAGTACACTATTTTTTATCACTACAGTTTTTGCTGTGCTTTTTTATCATCATAGTTCCAGCAAAACGGTGTTTGCCGTTCCCGTTGCTCTGGGAATAAGTTCGGCTATATTGCTTGTGCAGTACCAAAAAAGGAAAAGATGTGACCGCAATGTCTTTATTGAATAAGGTCTTTTGGATTATCGCTTTTATTAGCGAATGGTTCGAAAAGAACAGCTTAGAGATTCAGGATAGTATTCACAGATTGGAAATAGTAATAGTCTTAGTAACCGCAATTGGAGGTTTTGCAGCAACTATTAATGAAGCGTTGGGAACAGTAATAATTGGAATTGCTTTTTTGGGCTATATAATAAGACATATATTAAATATTTCCAAATGTTTACGATCTTGTCGTCGCTACTTAATATATATGGTATCAGACGCATTTTTACTTCCTGTTCTCTTGCTGCTTATATTTTATATAGTTTTATCGCTTAGAAATAAAGGATTGACCACGCAGCCTTCATTTTTTTCAAACCCATTAAGTGCTTTAATAGCATACGCTGTCTATATGATACTCTATGGAATTGTATGGATATTTACAGGTCTTATTGTTGATAAAGATGTGGCAAGGTTGGCAAACTCTATCTTTAGCGCTTGTTTAACTGTTTTGATTACAGTTGCAAATTTTCTAATTACAAGCTTTCCATGGAAGTTCTTGACAGACGCTTCTTTCCAACACTTCGGACTAGTAACACGTGAACCACTTCATCTTGAAGTCATACAATTCTTATTTAATCTGGTTACGATTCCATTTGTGTTAATCGGGGTTCTTTCAATACTTACCATTGATATATATGATTACTGGAAAAAGAAAATGGGATTACATGCTGATTAAGAAAGAGAGAAAACGGCCCGTCTGGCATCTGGGATATCCCATTGTATGATGGACGGGCTTATGGTATTATTAACAACGGCAAGAGGATTTATTGGACGGTTGGCCACTCCATGAGAATGGAGGTGGTGCCTTTGTGGATGAAAGTACTGAAATATGTACTTACAGTGATTTGGACATTGTTCCTGATCGGCTGTTTCACCATAAAAGTAAAGTAACCGTCCCTCGGCAAAGGTAGACGGTTACTTTATGTTAACTGCTTATCTGTCCGGGCCAACCGTGACACGGTTAATCCTCTTGCTTTTATTATTATATCCATAATTTCAGAAGCTGTCAACACAGCATATTGTAGGCAGCCGTATGCTGTGCTATGATAGAACGGCAAGAGGATTTATTGGACGGTTGGCCACTCTCCCATAAAGGGGGTGGTGCTATGGAGTACATAATAATTGTGCTGGCGCTTACGCTATTCATAATTATTTCCATAAAAAAATAATCGTCCACCCCGCAAAAAGTTGACGATTATTTTTCTGTTCAATTTGTTGTTGGGCCAACCGTGACACGGTTAATCCTCTTGCTTTTATTATATCCCCTCCATTTGCGTTTGTCAATTTACATACACAAATCCTCAGTACGGAATCACACGACAACCAAGCGGTTTGATCTTGTGAATTCCTACCAAACACTATATAATTAAAATGAATAGTAAAGGAGTTGAGCAGCATGTTGAGCAGAAAGAGCAAAGCGGCTCTGGGAGCCTTGGCGGCGGCTATGGTAGCAATAACGGCATATTGCTGGAACCATATTATTAGAGGAATGGAGGCCGATAAGGCCTATTTGACAGAACAGGAGGCCAGCAGATCCTCCGCAGCAGAGGCAGCAGAGGCAAACACTCAGACATCAGCTTCCTCACCGAATGAATCCAGCTACGTAATCCCTCCTATTAAAATCTCTGGCAACAACTCTGGTAGTGCAGACAGCGAAAATGGAAAAGTGGCACTAGAAACAGAAAACCGCTCGGCAACTGGTCAAAATACCGGTGATGTATCTAAACCGGAGGCCCCACCGAAACCGGAGATTCCAGATGATCAGAAAATCGACCCAACTAAGCCTCCGGAATACACCCCTGAGCAAATCAGGCCCAACGATCCGGATGCTGGTAAGGATTCGGGTTCCTCTACTCCGGGTAATGGAAATCAGGATTCGGACAAAGACAACGGCGGGAACAATCAGAAACCGGATAGCGGTTCTTCCAAACCTTCCGGCCCAGAAACCAATGACAAGGGTCAGGTATGGGTGCCGGGCTTTGGATGGGTTACTCCCAGCCAAGGAAAAGGAGAAGCCGCAGAGGATATGTATCAAAACGGTATTAAAGTCGGTATTATGTAAGAAACTTAAAAATCATATAAAATTGACATGAGAGGATGTGGCCATTACGGCTGTGTCCTCTTTTTGCTTCTGGAGGATGGTGTATGAAAAAAATAGCATGTCTCTTTTTTTCTTTATTGTTGGTATTCTCGCTGTGTATTCCCGTTCAGGCCGCCGGGGACGGAAATATGGACGGAGGCGGTGGCGGGATGGGAGATGGGGACGGGCAAAGCTTTTGGAATCCGGGTGATGATGGTGTTCGGGTAAGCGTCATTAAAGTCAGTGACAATAAGAGATATAAAGCACCTGTAGATTTTACAAATAAATCGATTTCTCAAGTAGTGCATTTCGGGAAAAAAAGTAAAATAGATTACCGTGGTGGTACTGCCCTTTCAGCACAAATGGGTTCCACTTATGTGCACAAAAATCCTGGGGAAGCCTTACCACAGATTATCAGTTCGAGTGGAGCCGCAAATATTGAAGCTATCAAGTCTTACTTTACTGATGAACAGGTTTTACATAGTATTTCCCAAGAAGTCGGTATGGACTACGACACCATGATTGGTGGAAAGTATAAGCTTCTCATTGAGCCATTGGCCTATTTTACCTATAATGGTATTAAGTTTGCCGCAACGGCCCACGAAGTGGCGCTGTATGACCAGATAACCTCTGGCGATCTCCGTGCCAAGCTTGGCAACCTTTCTCACAAAAATCTGCCTCTAGCTCTTTTTCTTGAGGAATCGGATTTAGGGTTTCCGGCTTGGGGAGGAACTACAAATGGGTTTGTTACCAATTCGGATATTCTTTCTTCATTGGGCCTTGGCATTGTCCGGTTTGAGGAAACACCACCAGAGGGGCCGGGCGGCGGCATCGATCTCCCGGACTATGAATACCATACCGATATCGATGTGATTACATCTTTTTACCTCCATGGCGGCGAAGTCTCCCCAGATGATGGAGGTCGTGTACGGTTTACCGTCAATGGTGTAACCCAGAGCCAATCCTATGTGATTCCTCCTGACGAATCTCAGCTCGTATGGTTTGAATGGCGCACACCCAAAGAGCCGCAGACGCTAACCATCGATGTTTCCGTATCCGGCGGCGGTAGTGCGGGGAAATCTTCCATGACCGTCAAGGTGGTGGAGCTGGTGGAGCATACCCCACCTGATCCACAGCCTCGTGATAAGAAACCGGATAGCTTTTCTATCAAATCCCCTCCTGCCCGCCCAGATGTAAAGAGTCTTTCATGGGGCGTATGGTCAGCGTATTGGCAGGAAAACTGGGTGTGGGTTTCGGATTCCTCCTTTAATGAGGAAACAGGCGAATGGGAGGACGATGGAGAATGGGAGGATCACGGCAAGTGGAAATACAAATGGAACAGCTATAACGCCAAGCTCTCAGCTCAAATGGAGGTGCAGCCGGACGAACGTGTCCCCACTGATTATGTGGGCAGCTGGGGCAAGGTCTACATGGGCAGTGGGTACGGTGTAAACATTGATATGTCCTATACCTATACCGGTAGCCACGGAGGCAGCATCACCGGCGCTCAAAATGCTATCGCCTTTTTCCCGGAGTTTGGGTATAAAACCTATAACCGAGTGCTGGAGCAGGAGGGAAACCACTTCCATTTCAAAGAGAACCTGTACTCACAGGTGAGGCACAAAGTCCACTACACGCCGCTTTGGTACCCGGACGACGTTTACGAGGTACAGGCCGAGGCTATAGACTGCTGGACTCCCGCCGGGATGCTTCGGGTCAGCCAGAGCTATGATAACCTGAACATAGACGGTACCGTCTATGATGACTGGCGCTGGGTGGCGCACTGATATGAAAAAGAAAGCAGGCAGGGTTTTAGTGCCCTGCCTGCTGCTGTTTATAGGAGGGGAAGACAGCTCCATGAAAAAAAGAAAGCTATACCTTACCACAGAGGGAAAAATACAAATCATAGGAATTATACTCTTTGCATTGTTCTGTTTGGTGATATCACTCTTTTATCGATCAGGCCGACAATTTGAACCTGAAAAATTAATTATACAGGTTGGAGAATCAGAAGAGAAATGTCGTGTTTATGTTGAAGATATTTTAAAGGAAGCCGGTAAAGAAGATGTATATATAATAGGGCTTGGCAACATTGGTGGAACAGCGCCCAGCGGATCACCTATGGAGATACCTGAAAGTGTTTACAATGCTAAAATAGGCAAAGAACATAACGTACTTACAATGACAACTTATACTCTCACTATTATGTATCCAACACCATTATACTTTCGCTGGGTTTTGATCCTTCCTTTGGGTAATCCCTTAGGTGGAGATTTTATGCAAAAGAGATTTAAGAGAAGTGACTTTTACGGTGAAGAACCATTTACTTATGAAAATTCCAAAGAGTTAATAAAGGAAACCGTAGAGAACTTTCGGTATAGATTGGAAAATGAATCCGATCTTATTGATATGTCCTCAACGTCAAATAATTATGAATCCAATGTTGACTGGCTAACACTGTACTTACAAGAAAACCCGAGTTTAAATTAATAAGGAAAACCCAAAGCAAAGCCGGCAGATAGCAAAAACGATAGGGCTCTTAAGCTCTATCTGCTTTCTTGTTTAGTGGTTCCCATGCTATCAGTGATGAGTATGTTATATTTAGGCTGTAAAATATTTTGTTCTTAAACAATTTAGGTCTCATTTTCCCAATTAGAGCTATCTCAAAATCCCCATCGCTAATTTGAGGTAATTAATGATACACCGCAGTGCTGAACCAGATTCTACATATTTGTTCCTGATCCACTAAGGAAAACAAATCGAATGCATAGCTTTACCCATAGTTTTTTACTTCGATTCAGCTCATCAATTAAAATGGTTCGTTGGAAAACTTCACTATACGCTTCTTGGAACTTTTTATTATCATTATATTTCAAAAAACCACCCTTTCTAAGGAGAGTAATCAATGAATACCGAATCAATGATACAATCAACAATTATCTCAAAAGACTTCTACGAGTTTGTTATGATACAAAGCAGCTTACATTACATCCCAAAATGCAATACTGGAAAATACGTTCAACGGATGGAAGAATTAATGAATAGCCCTCAGATCTCCCTATCCTTATCAAAAAAACAAAAAGAAATATTGGTTAATGGCGCATTTAACCAAAAGCAATTGCTTGAAATCTTATATGGATTCTGGATTAAGATAGACGATGTGGTAGAAGTATATGCAACACCTTCCTTGAGTTCCAGCGAAATGAGTGATCTGCGAGAGTTGTACGACTTCTATAATTGTACAATAGAAGAGATTTCTTCATGCATTACGCAATATGGCAGATTTTCTTACTCTCGCTATCAAAATGCACTCCATCAAGGGTTTCAAAGAACTTTTTCAAAGTAACCTCCATTCACGTCACTTACTATGACGATTGGCGCTGGGTGGCGCATTGAAAGTTAAAAGAGCAGGCAGGGTTTTAAAGCACTGCCTGCTGCTGTTTATAGGAGGATGAGACAGCTCCATGAAAACAAGAAAGCTATACCTAACCACAGAGGGGAAAAATCTATTTAACTGATTGTTCTTCAACATCGAATAATGAAGAATCCAATGTTGATTGGCTAACACTGTATTTACAAGAAAACAGATTTTAAATAATTAAGGAAAAAAGCCGAATTGAAACGTCAGACATATATTGTTGCCGGTCACGAGTTGCAGCTGAGAAAGCGTCTGACAGCGATAAAAATGAATTGCGAGGAATGTATTATGCAACCAAAAGAGCAAGCTGTGGATGAAGAGGAATTATTGGCAACCGAGGTGAACAAAATGCTGGCTATTATTTGTTTTGTATTTTTATTTTGCGTTATAATTGGTATTATAACTGCTTTAATTTATTCTAGCATAGACAGAAAATATCAGCCAGAAAATATTAGTATTAAGGTTGAGGAAGAAGAGATAAAACATCGTGTGTATGTAATCGATATTTTAAAAGAGGCAGGCAAAGAAGATATATATGTGCTTGGGCTTGGTAACATTGGTGGTACACAACCTTACGGAGAACCTATGGAGTTACCTGAAAGTGTTTATAAAGCAAAAATAGGAGAAAAAAACAATGTGCTTACTAGGACAAATTATACACTTACTATTGTTTACCCATTGACAACAAGTCTTAATGTGGATAATTTTTTTCTTTTTGGATTATTTGATAAAAGATATATGGTTAAAAGTTTTGAACAAAGTGATTTCTATGACGAAAGCCCCTTTACCTATGAAAATTCAAAAGAGTTAATAAAAGAAACTTTAATTGAATTTCAAGATAGGCTAGAAAACTCAAACGATTTAGTTGATGCAACCTTTCTCTCTGGAAACCAAGAATCATACGTTGATTGGCTAACACTGTACTTACAAGAAAATAGTTTTTAAATAATTTAGTAAAACCCCAAGCGAAGCCGTCAGATTGTAAAAACGATTTCAGCTATATTCATATTTACTCCCTAGAAAGGATGAGTTTTGTGCCCATTTATTTTATGTTTATTATGCTGTTGACTCTATTCGCATCTTTTTCATACGGTCTATATCGAGTATTCACCAGCGCAGGAAGGGTAATAGCAAGAGCTATTCCCACCCTGAAAAACACTGCTAGAGATTTGATTGTTTCGGCTTTTGCTCTTTTCCTAAATGTTTTTACATTGTTTTACAATATATCCGTGGAACCGTCAAATATAGGATTGATATATTCAAACCAACTCTACCTTCACAGTTTTTCAGAAATTATGAATATGCTTAAAACTATTAACACTGTATCTCTAGCCGGTTTGTCTTGTTTTCTGGTTTTATTTATAATTTTTCAAACGTACAAGTTAATAATCGGGAAGGAGTGATGCCATGCACCCCCTCTCCAAGCATATCCTCATATTTTCTTTCTTTATTGCCTCACTGTGGGATATCCGTTCCCGCACGATCCCAGACCTAACCCATATCCTCATACTGGCCGCCGGTGTACTGAACTTAGTCACCGGCGGTATTTCTATTTGGGAGGCTTTTAGCAGCCTGCTGATTATGACCGGAGCCTCTATACTGTTGACCCTTACCATTGATTCGATTGGTGGGGGAGATCTGAAAATGATATCCTCCACGGCTTTTGCTTGTGGGCTGTATAGCAGTATTCAAGCTTTGCTGCTGTCTTTCCTGTTAGCTGGAGCATATATCCTCATCGGCAAGAGCCTAAAAAAATTGAAAGGAGATGATGCCATACCCCTAGCTCCCTTTTTATCAGCAGGGTACATTGTAGCCCTGTTTGCAAATATATAGAAAAGTAAAGGAGGAAGATTAAATTTGAATATTGTCAAAATTGGAACGTTGGGCAGGATGTCCATTCCAGCATCTATCCGAAGCTCCCTAAACTGGCAGATTGGGGACACGCTTGAGATTCTGGCTGCTGGCGAAACGGTAACCATACGCAAGACGGAACCCGGAGCTGCCTATGAAAAGCGGCTGTTGGATATTAACGGACGGCTGCATCTTCCGGTTGTCATACGCAAGGCTGTAGACTTGCATATCAACGACACCGTGGAGCTGCTGGTTGCAGGGGATACCGTGATTGTAGTCAAACGTGAAAGTGCAGAGGAGGAAAACAATTGAGTCTGTTTACCAAAAAGAAGGTATTTCTCTATGAGGAGGATCTACCAGATAAGGATAAAAAGCGTAAGAAAAAAAAGGAAGCCACGCCTATGGCTGCCGAAGCGGCAACCAGTTCTTCGGAAGAGTCGCCTTTGCAATATGAGGCAGTGGAAACTATCGATCCTGAGATTCCTTTGTCAGAGAACAGCACCCCGAATATCACCCCTGCAAAGGATGTCTCAGACGATAAAAAGAAAAAGAAGCCTAAGAAACAAAAAAAGGAGAAACCTCCCAAAGCGGAAAAGCGTCAGTTTCCCCTTTCCAAACGTGGCATCATTGGAGCGGTATGCATCTTTTTTGCTTTGCTGGTGGCATTTGTCCTGTCTCCATATGTTACACGGATCACCAATGAAACCATGGGATCTGTAATCCGGGCCACTGTGGATATATCCAAAGGCAGCCTGCTGGAGGATAGCAGCTTCACTGTGGAGAGCATCCCAGAAAAGGCTATCCCTAAGAATGCTCTTGGTTCCCTTGACCAGCTCCGTGGCCAATATGCAGCGGTGGAGATTACAGCGGGAGATACTATGCTGGATACTAAGGTCAGCCCGGATATTCCCTTTGCAGATGCTTATCTATATACTCTCCCTCAAGGTAAACAAGCTATGTCTGTCCGCATACGAAATATGGAAAATGGCCTTTCCGGCAAGCTTGTTCAGAGCGATGTAGTAAGCGTGTATGCCAGCGTGGAAACCGCTGACAAGGAAAACTATCTGGCCGTTGCTCCTCCGGAGCTGCGGTATGTATCGGTGCTTTCGGTTACCACTGAAACAGGTGCTAATTACGACAAAAACGATTCAGCTGAGGGGCAGGCCGAGGAATTACCGGTTACGGTGGAGCTGCTGGTTTCCGATCGGCAGGCACAGGCATTGGCCGGGCTCAACCAAGGCGGCAGCATCCACCTGTCTTTGGTGACAAGAGGCGATCCGGAGTATGCGACCACTCTCTTACAACTACAGGAAGAGACACTAGTAGCGCTTATCCAAAAAGAAGAAAAGGAGGCCGGGCAGGAACCCAGCACAGAGGATCAGTCCTTGCCGGTCACGACAGAAACGGAGGGACAAGCCATTGAGTAAAATTATAGCCGTGTACGGCTCACCCGGCAGTGGAAAAAGCACTTTCTCTCTTTCGTTGGCAACCCAATTGGCTCTGCGAAAACAGAATGTGGTGCTTTTATCTACCGACCGTGTAGTACCGATGCTCAAGGTTTTTGTACCTTCGGTACCGGTAGACCGTTCCCTATCGGTGGGCGGCCTGTTTCTAGGTACCGGCATTACCCAAGAGGATGTGTGCTCCAGAATTCTATTCCACCCCAAATGCAATTGTCTTGGCTTTATGGGCCTTGCTACTGGTGACACGCCCAATACCTACAGCGGCATCTATACGGCAGATAAAATGCAGTCACTGTACAGCATTTTACTGGGCCTAACCGATACCCTGATTGTGGATTGCATGGCCAACCCTTCACCGGCCTATGATCCTTTAGGCAGTGTGGCTATAGCCAATGCCGCCCTGCTGGTAAAAACACTGACCCCGGATATTCAGGGGCTGGAATACAACAAAGCAATCCTCCCACTGGTCAGTGACAGCATCAGCGGCATTAGACAGTTTACCTTGTTGGGGAAAAACAGCCCTACCAGACCTGAAAAAGAATTTGCGGCCGCAGCGGGTGAAACAATTGAATACACCTTATCTGAATCAGCGGAAATCGCTGATTTTTTTGTGTCTGGACACCTTATGGTAGGGGCCAAAACCAAAGAGGGTAAGGCATATCTGGACACGGTGAAATCGATAGCACTGGAGGCGATAAAAGAATGAAAACTATGGTGATACCCTCCATCAGTGTTTCAGAAGCTCTGCCATATCCGGATATATTGCGGTTGGTACAGGATCACATGAGCCGAAGCAATACAGATCTTCTCAATGTGGATGAACTGAGCATAGAGCAGGCCTTTCTGTTCAAGCAGCTCATCGAGACATATCTGCGAGAAAATGGTATAGCCTTCGCTGAGCTTTCCATAACGGATTTGGTTGAACGGCTATATTTGGATATGAAGCTGTTCGGCTTCCTTACTCCATATTTACAGCCTGAAACCATTGAAAAGCTGGGGCTGGAAGAAATCCGGGTAAACAGTTGGGAGAGCGTTTTTCTCGTTACTTCTAAGGAAGGTAAGATTCGGCTGAGAGAGAAGTTTTTAAGCCCCTCTCATGCCCAAGATATCATTCTGCGGCTGCTGCAAAAATCTAAAATGACCATCGATACCGCCCGCCCTTACGCTCTAGGGCATCTGGGCAAGAACCAGCGCATCGGTGTTTTTAAAACACCAATATTAGATGATGAAATCGGCGTCAGCGCCACAATCCGTATTGTGTTCTTTTCCAAACTGATCCGTCAGAATCTCATTGATTGGAAAACCGCTACACCGGAAATGCTGGATTTTATGGAGATGTGTCTTGGCCATGGCATTAGTATCTGCGTGGCGGGTGCTACCGGCTCCGGCAAAACCGGCTCTTTGGGGTATCTGCTTTCCCAAATAGCAAAGGACGATGCCACCCGTGTGCTGACAATTGAGGAAGGCAGCCGGGAATTTGATCTGGTGCGCCGGGATGAGGCGGGGAGTGTTATCAATGATGTGGTGCACCTCCTGACCCGAAAAAGTGAGCAGGAGGCAACGAACATTACCCAAAACACTCTGCTGGAGCAGGTGCTTCGGCATACCCCTGATTTGTTGGGCATCGGTGAAATGCGAAGCATAGAGGCCTATACAGCCATTGAAGCATCCTATACCGATCACACCATTGGCACCACCACCCATGCCCCAAACGCTCCGTTAACTTATGAGCGCATGGTCATGCTGGCGGCTAAGGGAACCAGCTCGTTTTCGGAGGAAAGCCTTTTTCGCAAGGCAATCACAGCCTTTCCCATTATTGTGTATCAGGAGGAGCTACCGGATGGCACACGGCGCATAACGGAAATCATTGAGGGGTTGGAGTACCGGGACGGTAAGGTGGTCTACAACACCTTATATCGGTTTGATCTGGAACGCACTGAATATGACGGTCTTTTGGGCATAGTTACTGGCCGGTTTGAAAGAATGGGCACACTTAGCAATCATCTCCAGAAGCGGCTGGCACGGCGTGGCGTAGCATGGTCGGTACTGCAAAAGTACATTCAGGGAGGAGAATCACAGTGATCTTGTATTGGTTGGTTGCCATTCTTTCGGTTGTCGGTATCGTGGTGCTTCTGGATTTTCACCCACTTCGGTATTTGCCCCATCCCAAAGAGGTCAAAAAACGTCTGTCAGAGATGGGAACAAAGATTTTAGCTATGCGCCGGGTGCCGCTCAAGACCAAGGTGTACAAAATATTAGGCAAGAAAAAGGATAACATCTTTGTACGCACCCAAAATGAAGCCTTGAAAACATTGGAACGAACCGGAGAACGCAGCAAAGCCCAGCGTATGGAGCGGAGCTGCTTTTTCTTTTCAGCGGCGGGGATCTGCATCGGCTTATTAATGGGCAACTACTTTCTCGTACCAACGCTGGGAGCTGGGCTGTACTTTATTCCCCTGTGGGCAATAAAGCTATCTTATAACGGGTATATCGCCCATGTGAATGAGGAGCTGGAGGTAGCCTTGTCCCAGATTACCAGCAGCTATATGTCCAGCAATAACCTGATCTCAGCCGTCAAGGAGAATCTGGGGTACATAAACCCACCGGTATACAGCGCTTTTGAGCGCTTTGTCCGGACGGTGGAAAGCATTGATCCCAGCATAGAAAGGGGTATTGTGACCCTGCAAGGCTCTTTTGAAAGCAACATCTTTTATGAGTGGTGCAACGCTCTGCTCCAATGCCAGAGAGACAGTGGCCTTAAATCCACCTTGCAGCCCCATGTTAACAAATTCAGCCGCCAAAAATACATGCAGGAGAAACAACGTACTGGGCAGATGATGCCTTTCCGGGAATATGCCATCATGTGCATATTGGCTCCGGCCTGCTTGTTTGGCCTGGCTCTGTTTTCACCCCAATGGTTTTCGGGTCTAATAAACAATGTAGCCGGACAGATCGTCATTGCCATAACCGTTGTTGTTATGATTGTGGGACTAAATAAGGCGGTGGATATAGCCACTCCTTATCAATTCAGGAGGTGATGGTTTATGACAATGCTTCCCACTTTCCTATTCCTGATTCTTTTTTTTATCGGAGTACGGTTGTTGCTTGGTGATCTGTACCCGGTTCCTTCCCGGGCTGTGAGGGCAGCGGTTTCCGGTTACCAAAAAAAGCCCGAATCCTCTCTGAATCTCCGCACTCTTTCGGCATCAATGGTACCAAAGATTATGCGTTTTATTCGGCTGGGGAAGTATGGGCGGATTAAATTGGCCAATACCTTGCAATCCGCTCATATATCCGATACGCCGGAGGAATTTCTGGCAAAGGCACTTGCCCCCGCAATTTTGTTTGGAGCCATGACAGCGCCGGTGGCTCTTTTGGTTCACCCTTTTATTGCCGTGGTCTTTGTAGCGCTTTCCGTTTCCATGTTTCTAAAGGAAAGAAGCAAACCTACCAAGGCCGTGAAAAAGAAGAGAGAAGAAATTTCTATGGAGCTGCCTCATTTTGCTGGAACCATTTCCGAGGAGCTAAAGCGGGGCCGTGATGTTTTGGCCATGCTGTTGGGATACAACAAGGTGTGTGGTGAGCAGCTACGTCTTGAGCTGGACGTAACCTTGGCTGATATGCGTACTGGCAACCAACGTGAAGCCCTAGGTCGATTGGCAACCCGGGTAGGTTCTCTTGGCCTCTCTCAGATTTGCCGGGGTCTGCAATCTGTTTTGGATGGCAACGATCAGCGGGTGTACTTCCAGATTATCAGCCAGACGCTGGAGAATGAACAAGACCAGCAGACTGAGCGATACATCCAAAGTCTCTACAACAAAATAAAGCCCTATAGCTTTTTGCTGTTGGGCTGTATGGTAGTTATCCTGCTTACAGCAGTAGGCATTTACATATACAACACCTCGCTGAAATAACAAATGGAAAAGGAGCTATTAAAATGTCTGAGAAACTCAATGCGGTTACCCTAAAAATGTATGTCAAAGGCCAGATTGCAGTAGGAAAAATCAAAAGAACCCTACTGGAAGGAAGAGAAGGTGGTGTTTCCGCTGAACAGGGTTTAATCATTGCCGGGGTAGCGGCACTTGTCATCCTTGTTTTTTCTGTAATCAATGCTTATGCCAAAGATGAGTTTATGCCTGCGCTGAAGAATAAGATTACTGAAGCCTTCAACCAGCACTAAGGCAATGAAACGGTTTGTATTTATAAGGCGGCTGCGATGCCGTCAAGGCTCCGCAATGGTTAGTGGCACCATGGTGATGCTCATTCTGGCTATGGTTGCCGCCCTTATTCTTTCAGTGGTTCCGGTACTGGTGGATATCTCCACCACTGACCGGATTGCCAATGATCTGGCCCGGTTTATGGAGGTGCGGGGAGACACAGAAAATGCCCAAAGCGAATTTGACCGACTAACCTCTCAGCTCAGTTTGGAGGGAGCTTCCTTGTCAGTAGATGCCACAACCATCAGCGGATCTACCCACATTCAAATGGACGATGAGTTTACCGTAACCATTACTACCAATTCAGAAATTGGCATAGGAGGGCTAATAAAGCTGCCCATAACGCTTTCTCGCAAGGCCACGGGCCGTAGTGAGAAGTACTGGAAGTAAGGCGGTGAAAAATGAAAAGACTTAAATTTAAGCTTCGGGAGCGTTCCGGCAGTGTCCTTTTGGGTGCTGCCGGTTTTCTTCTGTGCATGGCAGTGCTGGCTTCCGCTGTGATGGAATACAGGCAGGCATATATTATCGCAGACAGTACCGAGGAGATGGTACGCAAGGCAACGGTAACCATGGCCATCAACAACAGCTATGGAGCCTATACAGGGGTTCGTGATTCCCGTAGCAACGCCTACGGCGCTTCGGGGGATGGTGACTGGGCTGATATTGCCAATACCACCGATCTAAAGCGCCAATTGCGAAAGCTATACAATTACAAAGTCAGTGGCTCCAAGCTGACCAATTCCACCGAAGCCGGTGTCCTGTATGTTCTGGACATCCGGAACATCGATTATATTAATGAGCTGTCGGGCAATGAAACTCTGCAATTTGATGTTACTTACCGATTGGAAATACCCTTTCGATTTATGGGAGAACCGATTTTGACGGTTCCAATTGACCAGACTACCAGAGCATCCTATACACCTAAATATTAAGCCGTTGGACTTGCCATTAATATGGCAAGTCCTTTTCTATTTTTATTGCAAAGGAGGATTTACAATGAAAATTCCCTTTAAGCGACCGGCAGCCTTGCTGCTGGCCATACTCTTATTTTTCGGGCAGCCGCCTGTAGCTGCTCTTGCTATGTCACCAGAATTTGGAGAAATAGGGCTGGGAGCCAGTGACATTGATGATATTCCACTTGGCAGCTCAATCGTCCCATCAGAGATTATAGAATACACCCCGGAGGAAATGGGGTTATTGCCGTGGGATGACCCAGCCAGACACCCAATACAGCCCATGGGCCGCATGAGCATTATGGCAGCAACCACAACCCAAAAAATAAACACTTTACCTTCTGGGACGATTGTATATGTCCCCTACGAGAGTAACGGCTCGACATGGGCGCTACCTTTAGTTGTGATCGTTACTGACAATATGAACTTTGGCAGAGGCGCTATTGTCAGAACCATGAATGCTCAAGGAGTATTGCCCCATTGGGATGGCGCAGGAGCTGACGCTTCTAATAGATACATCACTTCCAGCGCCTCAAATTTCATGAACGGCACATTTTACAATGGTTTAAAAGTCAATGAATATATTGTGAGCTTACCTATACGGTATATTGTCAACACATGGGTTTCACGTATTATACCTGTGCAGCGCAATGACCCCCAAAAGGTTTGGTTACCCTCTGTAACAGAATTAGCTGGTGTGAATACTACTGTAACTGGTGAAGACGGCTATCCCTTTGTAGGGAGAACAGACGCATCAATTATGACAGGGCTACAATTTGGTTACTATCCTACTAGAAGTAGTTTAGGCATGACAAAAGTGGGAGAATGGACGGCCGATGGCTACCAAGCCTACTATATGCAAAAGTGGGGTGGTGGAGCAGGCGACCCCGATCAACTAAGAGTAGGTCAGGGTAGGCATACATCTAACGATGAAGGTTATTCAGATCCCCGAATTGTACCCTATTTTATGTTAAGTGAAAACTTCAAAGTAGTTTCCAAAGGTGACGGCACGTATGATGCGGTTACTAACTCCCCGCCCAATGCCCCCGGCAGTATTACCTATTCAGGGGCCGTTCCCGGCCAGGCTATGGCGGTGAGCTGTGCAGCCGCCACGGATCCGGATGGAGACGCTTTGACATATGAGTGGGAATACCGCACAAATAGCGGCTCCTGGGTGGCCGCTGGCACTACCTCAGCCACTTCAACGAGCATAACAGTCCCTACCGGTGTCGCAACCATACAGGTTAGGGTACGTGCCAAAGACCCCAGCGGAGAATACAGCGATTACCGCGAGGGCGGTACCATCAACACCAATAAGGCCCCGGCCGTACCGGCAAGCATTACCTATATCAACGCCATAAGCGGCCAAAGCATGGAAGTCACCTGTGCAGCGGCTACAGACCCGGATGGTGACGCCATAACGTACTTATGGGAATCGTCCGTTAACGGCGGTACCTTTACGCAATTTGCAAGCACAAGCACCCCGAAAACAGCTATCACCGTACCGGCCAGCGGCTCTACCCTGACTATCCGAGTGAGGGCTAGAGATATACACAACCAATACAGCGCCTACCGCACCGGCACGGCAGTAACCATCTATTATCCCCCCAGCTCACCGGGTATGCCAAGCTACGGCCAGCCTCAAGCTGGTCAGGCTATCGGTATTACAGTAACCCCGGTCACCCACCCCAACGGCTTAACCGTCTATTACTGTTGGGAGCGCAGTACCGATGGAGGAAACATGTGGTCATCCATCGGGGAATCTGCTACACCCAGCATCACCGACTATGCCCCTTCCAGCGGCTTGCAATACCGTATCCGGGTACGTACCCGAGATACCAATAACCAATATTCAGCATGGGCTGTGGGAGATAATAAAGCTCTGAACCATGCACCCAGCACCCCGATCTATACAGAGTACAGCATAAATTACCCTACCGGGAAAATGGAGTTATCTTGGGAGGCCTCCACCGACCAGAACGCAGATACTATAACCTACACTGTGGAGGGTAAAATCTACGGCCAACCAGATTATACAGTGGTTTACTCTGGCACAGACCTCAATTGTGCTATTGATATCCCGGCTACCGGCACAACATGGCTATATAGGATTATGGCCTCTGACAGTAACGGCGGCAACTCTGCTTACTTATATAACACAGTCACCGGCCTAGACCGTACAGCGCCTACAGGTATCATTACAGGCAATGCCATCGGCTGGACAAACGACAATGTCACCTTGCAGTTGACTGCCAGCGACACCGGCGGGGCTGGAGTGCGGCGGGTGCGGGTAAATGGCGGCGCTTGGGTTGATGGTAACACAATCAGCTTTATTGCCACTGAAAACGGTTCCACAATCTTTGAAATAGAGGATTGGGCCGGGAATGTCGGCACTGTGAGCGAAACGGTTAATAGAATTGATAAGGATAACCCTGAAATAACCGCCATTGCCTTTAGCCCTACTACCACCGGCCTTCTAGCAAGGTTAGCAAACACCTTAAATGTTTTTAATAAACAAGCATACATCAACATTACTGCCGCCGATACCTTGTCAGGCGTTGCCCAGATCGAGTATCAGTTGGTTGCGGAAGGTGAGGCGGTTGATCCCGGCGCATGGCTGACTTATAGCGATGCCGCCCGTCCTAAGATTGAGCGGGAATTCAAGGGTTACGTACATGCCAGATGCTTGGATCAGGCCGGGAATGAATCTGTTGAGGCATCCGAGCCAGTTATAACCGATGAAACCCCGCCCACTGGCAATCATACCATCAGTATCACAGACTGGACAAATCACGATGTGACCATTTTTGTCTCGACGCTGGATGCTCTCTCTGGAGTACAGAGCATTGAATGTCCTGACGGTTCCGTTATTGATAGTGCAGCTGCCGCCTATACGGTATCCCAAAACGGCACCTATGTTTTTATCCTGACCGACAGGGCTGGGAATTCGACAGAATACTCCGTGGTCATTTCTAACATTGATAAGGCCCCTGTAACCGGAGAGATCACACCCAGCACCACTGAGTGGACAAGCCAGGATGTGTCCCTTACCTTCACAGCAGCCTCGGTATCTGGAGTGCGGCAAGTGCGTGTTAATGGCGGTGAGTGGACCAACGGAGATACAATCAGCGTAACTGCTACGGAAAACGGCTCCTTTATTTTTGAGGCCGAAAACAATGCTGGGACTATGTTTACCGCTGATTATGAGGTCACCAACATTGACAAGGGACTCCCTGTGGTGGAGGGTATCGGATTCACCTCCACCGAGGATACCCTGCTCAGTCGGCTGTATCAGTGGCTATTCGAGCGGCAAGTGCTGATTAACATTACCACCAATACCCCCGCATCTGGTACTCGGTCAGTTGAGTACCAACTTGTGGATGCAGACAGTCAGACAGATGATACCCGGTGGAGAACCTATACTGCCGGGGAAAGTAAAATTGATGCCCAGTTCAGCGGGGTGGTTGCTGCCCGGATGACCAATGGTGCCGGTACGGTATCCGAGGTTCTCCTATCAGACAGCATCGTCATAGACGATTCCCCGCCCAGCGGCACCCATACGCTCAGCACCACGCTCTGGACAAATCAGGATGTGACCATCACGGTAATCGGCCTTGATCCTTATTCGGGCATGGCCAGTATAACATTGCCAGATGGTACTGTAGTCACCGGGGATACCGCTGAATATGTCGCCACGGAAAACGGTACTTACGATTTCCTGCTGACTGACTTTGCGGGTAAATCGTGTATGTACTCCGTTACTGTATCCAACATCGACAAACAGCCGCCGGTTCTTCCAGAACTGCCAGTTGAAAACAAATGGGTCAATACCAATCGTCCCATCGAGGTGGATATGGAACGTATTACAGCGCCTTCCGGGGTCAAAAAGGTGCAGTACAATATCTCTTCACTTACCAGTTTTGCTCCTGTTGAAACAATGCTCATGGCTCGACAATTCAGCTTCTTCGCCATGGCCGCTGTACCCGATGAAATCTGGCACGACTATGAAAACAGCCCTATAGTTGTGGAGGAGGAAGGGGCGTATCTGGTCAAGCTCCGTGCGCTCAGTAATGCGGGAACTTTTTCTCCTGTTGATGAGTATACGGTACGCAATGACCATACACCTCCCATTGTGTCTCATGTCATTGAGGGTGACGCTGCTGCACCAGTGATTCGAGTTACGGCCATTGACCGGCTTTCCGGTGTCGCTGGAATCATCCTTCCGGATGGAACAAAGACAGAGGATGCCATTGTAGAGTTTTCGCCCGATCAAAGCGGGGATTATTTGTTTGTGGCTTATGACAACGCAAAAAATCCTGTTGAATATTTAGTGTCCGCCACTGTCACCAAATCCTCTGGCGGCAATGATCGGGATAGTGAAAGTCAACGTGAAGGAATTGACTATACACTGGAAGAAAGCAAACCAGAATTGCCAGCGCCTGTCCCAGAGATCCCCACTGCCGGGTCAATAATAAAAGCTCCCGCTCAGGGTTCTTCATCCACCACTGGCGAAAATAAGCCAGTAAGTATCGGCGAAGAAAAAGATATCGATACAGGCTCTTCCGAAAAGAAGGTTATTGCTTCCGAGCCAGAACCAGCAGTACAGCAGTCGGATGGCAAATGGGTTCCCATGTCCGGAATTTTTGCTCACGCTGCTCTTACAATTCTCCAATGTATTTTTTCTTTATTGTCCCTTTTAGCCGTCTGGTACTTCTGGAAAAAGCAAAAAGAAGAAAAGGAAAAACGTATGGAGATTACCGAGAAGTACATCGAATCCATTGAGGATTACAACAATCTTATAGATGTTGTAACTTCGGTCAGTGAGCTGCATCCCGAGCTGAAGGAGGCACTTGAAAAAGAAGAGGCTATTAAGTAGGGCTACTTTACTTTTAAACGTAAAACAGCGGCCAGACTTCTGTCTGGCCGCTGGCAATTACTATTAGACTATTGGTTACAGCAGAAAGCCACGGTTGCATCCATTATTGGAATTGCAGCCACAGCCATTGTTTCCATTATTGCAGCCACCATTGCAGCCACCATTGCAGGAATTGCCCCATGAATTACCACAGGAATTACCACAGGAATTACCCCACGAATTACCGCAAGAGCCGTTACAGGAATTGTTGCAAGAGTTACCGCCCCAATTGTTGCAACCATTATTGAAACACATGCGTGTCACCTCTAAATATTAGTCCACCCATAGGGGTGGACTAATATTATATGCTATTAAAAAAAGTGTGTGAATGTAATAAGAAGTACCGGCGTTGTGGCCATACACCAGATATCAAAGAATTAGGGAGGGTAGAATTATCTGGTTATTAATTCTCATTATTTTCGAACTGATTGTAGCGCTTTATTTGCTTCTACTGCATTGTGAAAGGCTAGTGGTCAAACGACTAAACGAGTTCTATATTGTAATATATACATTCCCTCACCCATTGGTTTGCTTGAAGATGAATCGTGGACTTCGCCGGGAGCTGCGCAAAGGACATCTCACAATAGAACAGGTGCAGCTGAAAATCAACCGCTGTACTTCTTTACTTTGTAAGAATGTTCCCAGTGGTACCTATTCAGCGTTAACTCATGACAGGGTGTTGGAGGGGCTTCGGCACATGGAAAGGAGGGGACGTGCCACAATTATTAAATGCAAACCAAAAGGCAGGCCTAAAAAGCAGAAAAGGGAATATCGTCATCTGTTTGGTTGCCGGTATTCATGTAAGGAGCTGCCCAAGCTGCAAATGTACAGGATTCATTTCATCATTCATTAGAGCTCTAACTGTTTAAACAGTTGGAGCTTTCTTACTTTGCTTAAAGAACTACCAGCTCTGCTGGTGGAGAAAGACCTTAAGGTATGGACAAGAAAAAAAGCTCTCCGATAAAATAGAGCTAAGGTCTGCTAACATAACTTAAAAAAAATCGAGGAGGTCTTTGCATGAAAGGCATAAAAAGCTTAGAACATACCAATGTACAGTTTACAAGGCACTACACAGGGTAACGGTGTGACGGGTGGTGTTATGCCAGTCAGATTTTCCATGTAATGTTCATTTTGTCTCAGGTGGATTCCACAGTAGTAACCAACAAATCCAGCACCCAGCGCTTATCACCAAAATTAACGGTTTCCCATGAATACAATTTTAACTGCGTGTTCCTCCGCTCTGTCATCATATGACTGCCACCCTTCTTTGTTCTCGCTGCTCTTATTATAGCAAATCCTCCGTTCTTGGATAGTTTGTCAATAGCTTGAACCTGCCCCGAGGCCCTAAAGTGCAACCAAGTTAATGCAGATGTGGTTTTGCTCATATTCTGGATTCGGAATACAATAAATCGGATTTTTAGAGGCTAAAGAGTCCTATGTTGTGTGTAGTTGTATGTTTTACCGAAGCTTGATACACTTTTCAATCATTTTGAGCATATTATAGAGCATTAATCTATTCCAGCGCTAGAACAGAGAGGTGATTTATATAGATACTACTCACTATAGGTGTAATAAATGCAATGCTCACTATGGTTGCTGTTGCTGCAATACAGGCTATTATTGTTGTATTCCCGGTCCGCAAGGGCCAATCGGACCCCAAGGAGTGCCAGGCCCAGCCGGTCCCCAAGGCCCTGCTGGCGTACAGGGACCTGCTGGACCACAAGGTGAAGTCGGGCCCCAAGGTGTAGCCGGACCCGCCGGAGCACAAGGCCCTGTTGGCGTACAGGGACCTGCTGGACCACAAGGTGAAGTCGGGCCCCAAGGTGTAGCCGGACCCGCCGGAGCACAAGGCCCTGTTGGCGAACAAGGTCCCACCGGGCCACAAGGCGCTGCGGGTCCACAGGGTATTGCTGGACCTGCCGGAGCTCAAGGACCTGCCGGCGTAGCTGGTCCAACGGGCCCTCAAGGTGTAGCCGGACCCGCTGGAGCACAAGGACCTGTTGGTGAACAAGGCCCCACTGGTCCTACTGGAGATATTGGGCCCACTGGCCCTACTGGTCCTACTGGCGATATTGGGCCCACTGGCCCCACTGGTCCTACTGGCGATATTGGGCCCACTGGCCCCACTGGTCCTACTGGAGATATTGGGCCCACTGGCCCTACTGGTCCTACTGGCGATATTGGGCCCACTGGCCCCACTGGTCCTACTGGCGATATTGGGCCCACTGGCCCTACTGGTCCTACTAGCGATATTGGTCCCACTGGTCCTACTGGCGATATTGGTCCCACTGGCCCTACTGGTCCTACTGGCGATATTGGGCCCACTGGCTCCACTGGTCCTACTGGCGATATTGGGCCCACTGGCCCTACTGGTCCTACTGGCGATATTGGGCCCACTGGCCCTACTGGTCCTACTGGCGATATTGGTCCCACTGGCCCCACTGGTCCTACTGGCGATATTGGTCCCACTGGCCCTACTGGCGATATTGGTCCCACTGGCCCTACTGGTCCAACGGGCGTCCTTGCGACCGCATTCGGTGGCTATTATATGACTGAAATCGGGACGTTGAACCTGACATCAACACCAATCATAGTACCGCTTGATTTACAGTCGGATTCCTTTAACAATGTAAGTTATGCCAATCCCAATGCTATTACCATTGATGAAGCGGGCACGTATCTCATTATGGTTACTATGAGCGGCAGATCGGTATCTACCACGACAGCAATTTCCCTTGAACTTGCCGTCAACGGTGTGGCGCAGGGGAACACAATGCAAGCTCTAGAATTTGATACGTTTGAACTCAATACTTTCGTGTTCTCAAATATCATGACGTTGTCCGCTGGAGACCAGTTGAGCCTTCTGATTTCCGCAGATCCGGATACCCTGTTCAGCACCCCTCAATTGGGGCAGGCTGCGGGCATAGTTGTGCTGCGGGTAACCTGATCTTGGCCATTTGTGCTGATCTCAATGAACTTATTTTGCATAATTATCGTATCATACAAGCCCGCAAGTAACGTGAAAACATTGCTTGCGGGTTTGTACGTCTTATGATTTTCATCTTAACACATGTTTGTGACGTGGAGTAGAGAGCGGAGGACAACTGCCTATCTCTGCGACTGCAATAAATTTATAACGAATGATCAGGTACCTGGGATGAATCCAGTGGCATTGTTTTTTGCACAGAGCAGTTGTCAACAGCCCATTTCTCGATCTGCGTATAGTTCCTTGTAAACTAACCTAGGTACACATGTCAATACCATATGGTGTTTGCCCCAAATATCGAAGGCAAGTAATATATTGAGAAATAAGGGATGACATAGGGTTTATTCTAAGAAAACTATGTGGACAAAAGGAAATAGAGATAATCGAGGCCAACGCATGTCCAACCGCATCCATATGATAATTAGTATCCCGCCGAAGTTTGGCGTGTCACAAATAATGGGGTATTTAAAAGGTAAGAGCAGCCTAATGATATTCGATCGGCATGCAAATTTGAAGTACAAATACGAGAACAGCACTTCTGGGCAAGAGGCTATTACGTAGATATAGTGGGGCGGAATAAAAAGTAGATACAAGAGTATCTCAAAAGGCCACTAGAGGAGGATGAGTTTTCGGATTAAATAAGCTTAAAGAAGTATACCGACTCGTTTACGGGTAGCAAGAATACCAAGACATAAAAAAGCACCCCTTTAGGGGTTGCTCGAGAAAGCAATGCGGATAGCAGACCTTTAGAGGATCCTTTAGGGGTATTGTCTGTATTATGCCCCTATAGGGCTTATTCAAACCTCCGGCTTAGCCGGAGGTTTTGACTATTAACAGTTTAAGGAGGTTGAAAAAGTGAAAATCACAAGGCAATCGGAGAATGTACCTATTCCCACTCATGCAGGAACTTGGTATACCATTGATGCTACCAGTATTAATGGCAAGGAATATTTTCTCATGGAGCATGAAAAATATGGAGATGAAGCCGCCTGCATCATTCTCGACAGTAAAGGGCATCTGGTTCTGGAAGATGTATTCAATGGGTTTGATGATCTAAAAGAGTATCTTGGTGAACCACAGCGCTTGTTTGTAGACATGGACGGCACTCTAGCAGAATTCAAGCGTGTTGATCGGCTGGAATCCCTGTATGAATACGGCTATTTTGCCAATCTCCAGCCCATGGAGAATGTAGTGCAGGCTATCCAAGAAATCATATACAGCAGCCCGGAGATCGAGGTTTTCATCCTTTCAGCGTATCTTTCCGACAGTCCCCATGCCCTGATCGAAAAGAACCAGTGGCTTGATCAGCTTTTGCCGGAAATTGATGCCGCCCACCGGGTGTTCTTGCCCTGCGGCAGTGACAAAAGAGAGTTTGTACCGGGCGGCATTCGTCCTACAGACTGTCTTCTGGATGATTACACCTATAATCTTTCCGGATGGGAACCACCAGCTAAAGGCATCAAGCTCCTGAACGGTATTAACCACACCAAAGGCACATGGCAAGGCGTTTGCACCCGATGGGATACCCCACCTGCTACCCTTGCAAGCCAGATTGTAGAGATTATGGAAGGCAAAGCTCCAGCATACCACCCCGGCTATTTAAATACTGAGGATGAGTCTTTCTCTATGGGAAAGCAAACAGCCCTGAGGCTTATGGATGAAGGGTATAGCCCATATCATCATCAGGGCTGTCTGCATATTTTTAAGCACGCCACCAACGGCGATTTACGATTCTTTACTATCCAGTCGAGACGAAAAGGGCTTGAAATGAAGCGAATATCTGACATGGCTGATCTATCCCGGTATATGGACCTTATGCCTGCCGAGATCCGCAGCGGTATCCAAACTGTACAGCAGCACAAAGCTTTGAAGCAGGCGGCCAGAAAGCCGATGGAATATTAACAACGGTAAGCGGGATAGCCCAAGGGCTGTCCTGTTTCTATGTTTCGGAGGTGAAATTATGTCAACCGTGTCGGACGCTATAAAAAATGAGATACAGATTATCGAGTATGCCCAGCAGTGTGGATATACCCTGACCAGAGCCGGTCGGCAATACAGCCTGAAAGAACACGACAGTATCCGCATTGACCCGGAGCGTAATGTTTTTTACCGGCATTCCACCGGTACCGGTGGCAGCATCATTGATTTCGCTATGCTAATCCATCAGGTGGATACGGCAAAGGCCATATCCATACTGCGGGGTGAGCTGACAATCGTACCGGGACAAAGCACCCTCCCAATGCACAAACCCGCTCCCTCAAAGCCAACCGGGCCACTGGAAATGCCCCCGAAGGTTGAGGGCCGCTACAAGCGGGCTATTGCTTACCTAACCAAGACCCGGGGAATCGATAGGGCCATTGTCCTGAACATGATCGAGCGCAGGCAACTTTATGAGGATGACCGCCACAACTGTGTATTTATCGGCTTTGATCAAGAGGATAAGACTGCCTTTGGCTGTATGCGGGGAACCTCTACCTACCGGAAAAAGCCTTTTCGCCGGGATTTAGAAAACAGTCAAAAGGAAATAGGATTTTATGTTGATAATGGAGCCTCACGGCTAGTGGTCTGTGAGGCTCCTATTGATTCCATGTCTTTTATGACACTGTTAGCCCGCAATAAAGTGAACTGGAAAAAATTTGACTATCTGGCCATTAGCGGTATGTGTCTGGAAACATTACCATACCATATGGCCCGCTTGCCTCAAGATCGGCTCAGCCACGTTTATCTTGCTACAGACAACGATAAGCGTGGGAATGAAATGCGGGTGTCCTACCGGAACCAGTTGGAGGGGCTGGAGTTCAAGGGGAAAATCATTGATAAGGTTCCTGTGCAAAAGGACTGGAACCTAGATTTACTGGCAGCCTTTCCTCGAGAGGTACAACAGCCAAAACAGCAATATCAAAAAACAATGCAAATGGAAAGAGGTATTCAGCCATGAAATTTCTCAGTTCATTCCCCGGCCTGATCTTATCGGCTAATATTCAGAGTGGGCTTGACACTGCAAAAGGTGAAATTATGGATGTCATGAAATATGGAGTCGACAAATTTGCAGTTCCCATATTGGCGGCGGTAGTCGTTGTGGTGATGCTTTTCTACATCGGAGGTGCCATTTCTCAGCATAGACAAGGTCAGGACTATCAAGAAAAGCTCAAGCCAATTGGTATTTGCCTCGTTGTTCTCGTTTTAATTGTTACCTTCCCTGTATGGGGATGGGCCATGATTGGTCAGGGTCAGTAGGCGGCTATGGAGTGGTTATTTGATCTGTGGGCAGACCTTACGCAGAATCTGTTGCAGAAATTGGTAATGGGATATGCCGAGTTCTTGCTGGGGCTCAGCCTCAACGCTTCCACCGATTTTTGGAACAATCCCATTATTAATCTTTTAATAGAATTCAGTGGTTGGATGAATATGATTGTCATGGTAGTATCCCTATTATTTCTCCTGTTTGACATTATGGAGGAATCCACCGGAAGAGGGGTTGAATGGGGGATGGTTTTTCTAAATTTAGTTAAGGCCATGGTTTTTGTATTTACCAACCGTTGGGTAGCCGTTCTAGCCATGCAGCTGGGAGAGTTGATTGCTTCCTCCATTTCCTTTCGGGGGGATGTCACCGGTATAACAACGAATCTTGAAAAGCTGAATCAACTAGCCGGTAGTGCATCCAACATGATCCTTATGATTTTGGTTGTGTGCATTGTTGCCGTGATTTTTTTGTTCGTAGCCTTGCGCAGGTTCGGCGCCATGCTGCTGCAAATCTTTACATCCTCCTTTTATATAACAGACATTATCCGAGGAGATACCAGCAAACTGGGGGAGTGGATTCGGCAAACACTGGCTATTGCCTGTACTTATGTATTTCAGTATATGTTCTTCTATTTGGGGCTTATCTTTGTCTCTAACGGAGAGCCTATGCTGGGCATAGCATGTTGGATTTCTATCACACAGGTGGATAAGGTTTTACAAAAATTTGGCTTTAGCACTGGTGCGCAGGGGATGCTCGGAACAGTGGGACGCATGGCTGCTGAGCAAGGGTTTTCTAGGCTGGTAAAGCTATGAAAGGTGAGTATATATGGAACCAGTAAAATATGTTGTACCGCCCAGACTTAGGAGCAGAATGACCTATCTGGGCTTTAATCCAGAGGAGCTGCTTCTCATCTTTGGTGCGCTGTTTGGAGGGATGTTCCTAACCCTATATATGACCACAGAAACAATGGAACTTCTGGGCACGCTTCTTTTCATCGTGGCAGCCTGTTTTGCTGTTCTTTGGTTCAGGCCCTCCAACGGTAAAAATGTCCTTTCGTATTTGCGGCTGTTGCACCGTTTTTATGGAAGGCCACAGACCTTCAGCTTAAAGGAGTGCGGCAAATGAAGAAAAATAAGCGAATAGACAACCTGATCAATTTTAGAATCTTGGAAAGCAGTGTGGCCACACCTTTTGGTGTGGCTCAATTTCTGCGTATCCTTCCACCAAACCTTTCCGTCATGACCAAATCGGAACGAGAGGCGGAAATTGATAAGCTTGAGGCACTACTGGATGCTGCTACCATACCTTTCCAAATCTTTATTATGGATAAAATCGAGGATTTGAGTGCCAACAAAGAATATTATGAAAATCTCAAGGCAGGCAGCGAATACGAATACATCATTGATTCCATTTTGGAAAGTGTGGATAAAATTGAAAGCGACAACAGCGCTGTACAGAGGGCCTACTACCTTGTGGTCATTACAAAGGATCGTGAGGAATTTACCCTGTTTAAAAATCTGGTTGCTGAACATTTTGCTTTTTATCAGGCTGACCGACAGGAAATTGCAACCCTTCTTCGCAACTTCATTCTCCGTGAGTTTATTGGCCTTGATGTTTATGCATTGGAAACTGAGATTAAAAATTCCGCAAAGGCCAAAGATAAACGGCATGGAAAATCCACTGACCCTACTCATCTTCTGGGTGATGAGCTGAGCCGCCGCCTAACACCCCAAAAGCTTAAATTCACACCCCAGCGTGCAGTACAGAACGATTTTTACAGAAAAACTATATTGATAAAAAACTTTCCTTCCATGTTGGATACGCCCTGTTTCCTTTCCAGCATTGCGCAAATTAAAAACACAACCCTATCTATCCGACTGGGACAGATGAACGAGGTGCAGGCTGTGGGGCTTATAGACAGCCAGATGAACAACATCAAGGCTAAAGGGAATCGAGCCAAGACTTCCGAGCAGATACAGTCTGAGGTGGAGCAGGAAAGTATGCGTACCTTTTATCGAAACTTGGCTAAAAACAACTCTAAGCTCTATTTTATCAACATCTACATAGAAGTGTATGCTTCAACGGAGGAGGAGCTAAGGAAGCGCATCGGTACTGTTAAAAGTAAGCTGTCGGCGTTCCGTATTACCACTGAAAACTTGACCTATGATCAGCTGGAGGGTTTTCAGGGGGTTTACCCTCTTGGAAAGGATGTGTTGGGCAGCAGTGCCAACAACATGCCTTCCCCCACTATTGCGGGAATGTTCCCCTTTAGTCATTCCTACCACAACGATCCGCAGGGAATCCTACTGGGATCAACAGCAGATGGGGGCCATATGTTTTTGGATTTATGGCAGAGAGTATCGGCCATCACCAACGGCAACTTTTCCATTACCGGCGATTCAGGCCAAGGCAAAAGCTGGCTTATGAAGAAGATCAACACCCAAATGATTATCCGGGGCATTACCTGTTTTTCTCTTGATCCGGACGGAGAGTACAACGAAATGTTTTATACTGTGGGCGGTACAGTTGTAGACTGCGCAAGCGGAACCATTAAAATCAATGCCTTTGAAATACGCAGACTGGTAAATCAAGCGGTTGACGGTGAAGATAGTGAATTGGAGGCTTTCCGGCACAAGGCTGTATTCTTCCAGCATTTGAGCTGGCTCAAGGATTTCTTTCGAGTATTGTTTCCCGAGATCACCACCAAGGAACTGAATGCCCTTATGATTCTGACTCAGGATATGTACCGGAAATATGGCATATCTGAAAACACCGATGTATCAACGCTTTCTTCCCAGCAATATCCCACCTTTACCAGCCTCTATGAATATGTATCGGATGTACTGGAGTGTTCGGAAAATTACAACTACTCTATGATATCCACCGATATGATTAAATCCTTGCTGCTTCTTTTAAGGGATACCTATGACGGCAGCTTGGGTCTGCTGCTCAATGGCCACACCAATATTAAAAATTCCCGCATGATCAATTTTGATATCTCCCAGCTTCGTACCGGCTCAGAGGAACGGACACAGGCGGTGCTTTTCAACATTATGACCTACTGCTGGAATCGTATTTCCAGACGAGAAGAACAAATTCTCTTTGATGTTGATGAGTTGCACCTTCTTATGAACCGCAAGAATTATATTATTGCCGGTTATCTTCGGGATTTTCAGAAGAGAGCCAGAAAATATGATGCGATCATCGGCACCGCTACCCAAAGCCTGCGTGATTTCCTTGACCCCGAAATGATGCATATAACGGCACCTCTGCTCAATAATGCAGCTTTCAAATTCATTTTTCATCCCGGCGATCTGGATCTGGAGAGAGTGCAAAATCTATTGGATCTCAGCGATGGGGAAATTACCTGCATCAAGAAACCCAAGCAGGGACACTGCTTACTGAAAGCTGGTGGTCAAAAATATTCGTTAAATGTGGGCAAGCTGCCTTACGAGGAAAGCCTTTTCGGTAAAGGCGGGGGCCGGTAATGAAGGCCATTATAATTAAGCTCCTGCTATCCACAAAGCCAAATAAAACGGCCAAGCTGGTGGGGATTATCGCTGGAATTATACTTGGCCTTCTTCTCTTCATAGTGACTGTCTTGGGTATTGTACTGGTGGCTTTGGTGTATATTGTCAATCCCCAGATGTTTGGGGATGTATCGGATAACATACACCATCAGGCCATACAGGAGGTGAAAGCCCTGTATGCGATTGACAACGATCTGAACCTTAGCTATTTGATTATGGTTGATCTTCTGGCGGATCACAGCCTGATTCTGGATAAGGTCGAAGCGGCGCAGTTCGTAGCAGCGTATTTTGTGGAAAGACACGAAGAAGTGATCGAGGTAGAAGTAACGGTAATCAATGAACAAGGAGAATCGGAGACAGAAACAGAGGAAGAAATCATCGTATATTACCTGTTTCTCACAGAATCAGAGATTATGCAGTTAGTTATGTCCCCCCCTTTCAGCTTTGGCGATAGTGAACTGGAGGCCATGCGTAACATGATTTATTCTGCGCCGCCATCTCAGAACAATCCCCAAGACCTGCTGCGGGGCGGTAAATATCCGGTACCCATGTGGGGTAATATCACCAGCTCCTACGGCTGGCGCATCCATCCCATCACTGGTGAGAAGGATTTCCATACAGGTATTGACATTCGGGGAACTTGGCACGATAAGATAATCACCATCGCAGACGGAACCGTTGTCCAGTCCTCCAGTGACCAGTGGTATGGAAACTTCATTCTCATTAAACACCCAGAAGGCTTCTATTCCTTCTATGCCCATCTTTCTAAGAAGTTGGTCAAGGTAGGAGATGAAGTCAGCCAAGGTCAGGTTATTGCTCTGGAGGGTGGAGAGCCGGGAGTTGACACCAATGTCGGTTACTCAACCGGCCACCATCTGCATTTTGGAATTTACGCCAGCACCAGCCGCAGCAGTCATTTAGATCCTGTGGATTATTTATATAGCAAGGAGGAAGGAAAAGCAGCGTAGCTAGTTCAAATATTGTTTCATTGCCTTAATGTTATCCTGCTCAATTCGGATCAGGTTTTCTGCCACCTTCTTAGCTTGAGGAGAGATATCCTGATGCGTATTGAGCGTTTTCGTGTTGTCTACGATTCCCATAGCACTGCCTTGAATCAGCATTTCAGCCATATGAGAAGATGTTTTATCAATCAAAGTGTTGAATTGAACGCCCATCCAAAGGCCAGTGCTTTCCATTAAATTAGAATCTCTAGGCTGTTCGCCTTGCTCTAATAAGAGGGTGGCAGCCTGCTCTTTTAATTGAGCATATTCTCCGAGAAACCTATGCAGTGTTTGGGAGAATCTAGGGTCATCTGATTTTTCCACCAATAGTTGAGTTCCCTTAATACCCATTTCAGCATTCTGATAAACATTATTCAACATATTTATATCTTGCTTATTAAGATCCATACTTTTACCACCTATTCAAGTTTCCATTAGTATTTGCAGGAATCTCTTTTATAACCAAGTTTAAGGAGTGATAAGACAATTGGATGTTTTAGAAATCTACAGGAATAGGGAGGAATTCTCACATGCGCAGCGCACCTCTGCTCTGCTGGCTCGGCTGATCCGTGAGCTCCGACACAGCGGTCAGCTGGAGGTGCACTATACCCACGAACAGGAGGCGTGCATCTTATATGCTGCTGTCCTCCACGATCTGGGCAAGATCATGATACCGGACAGTATCCTGCTTAAACCGGGTAGTTTGTCTCAATCAGAGTATTCGGTGATTAAGCTGCATACCATGCTTGGGGTGCAGCTTACGGAGAATTTTTTGGAACTGACACCCCAGCAGCTGAGCTTTGCAAAAACCATTTGTATGCATCACCATGAAAAATGGGACGGCTCCGGTTACCCGGATGGACTTGCTGGAAAGGACATACCGTATCCTGCTCGCCTTATGGCTGTAGTGGATGTTTACGATGCTCTTACCCATACTCGGCCCTACAAGGCTCCTTACCCCGAGCCGGTTGCATTGAGCATTTTAAAGGCAGGTCAGGGTACCCAATTTGATCCTGTAATTGTGGAGGCGTTCACATTCATCGTGCCGACCGAAAAAGCCTATAATACAGCCGTTAACTTGATGTGTGCCAGCACTTTATAAGAAGGCTGCCGACTGCATAAGCTTTTTATAATCCAGTTTTTCTTGGTTAGTGCCAGAAAAACGAACGGAATCTAAGCGTTTGTGCTGTCGCTTGTGCCGACAGATAAATCAGCCTGCTTTGCAGGCTGAGGTGGTGGGGTATGGCATTTATGCCATACCCCTTTATCCTGTAGCATCAGTTTTGCAGGGACACCAAAACTAAAGAAAAGGAGGAATATCATGGGACTGAGTAAACGTACATACCGGATCGACGAAAATTTGGTGGATGATATTAAGTCGGTAGCCGCAGAGCTTCGCCAGAGCGAAAATCAGGTGGTAATAACCGCCCTGAAACTCTACCGGGACTACCACCACATGCAGCACAAGTCTACTTTTATCAATGAGCAGATACTCCACGTTGTGCAGGGAACTTTACAAATGGCTGAAAATAACATCAACCGCAAAACCAACAAGCTGCTCTCAGAGCTGGCGGTTCAGGCCGCCATCCAAAATATGATACTGGCCAACAGTCTGGAGGTAAAGCAAGCGGATCTGTACCGGTACCGATTGCAAGCCCTAGATTTTTTGAAGCAGAGCCAGCGCATTTTTAGATTGGATGAGGCCAACGAATGAGCAGCCCCAAGCTGATCTGCAAAAGTGGGTATCTCAAAGACATCACCCACTTTTTCAATGTGCTCAACTACGCCGGGAACAAAATTGACCGGCAGCGCATTGCTTTTACAGATGGCACCACACTGGAGGTTCCGGCCGATCAGAAGATCGTGCTGACCACCGGCCAGCAGGACAGCGTGGCCGCTATCCAACTGGATTTTAAAGATGGAGGCAGCAAGCGAATCACCTATGAGGCCTACAGCAAGCTAACGGAGGCAAAGACCACCACTGTGACGGTGCAGGAGCTGGAGACTGTGCAAGACGATGCTTTGCTTGTTAACACCGATGGGAAGCAGTATCACAAAACGGAGGATTTGGATTTTTTTCGTTATCTGGGATACATCGAGGGCAGGCCGGGTGTGGAAAAATCAGACGGCCATGGTCTATTTGGCCTTACCGGGGATATACCGGTGTCCGAAGCGGAGGAGCTGGGGGAACAGTACCACGATTCCCGAAAGTGGTCGCATATCCTTTCGTTGGATGAAGGAGATGCCCTACGCACCGGCTTCAACCAGCGGCACATGTGGGCGGCGCTTGTCCGGAACAAAGCGCCGGTGATCGCCAAGGCGTATAACATTAGCCTTGAAAATATGGTGATCAACTGCGCCTACCATGGCAACACCGACAACCCCCATGTCCATCTGCTTTTTTACAGCAAAGACCCAAATGAAGGCTTTGTTAAAGGCGGCAAGGAGGGAATGCTGGCCGCCACTGAAAAGCTGAAATCCACTCTGCACAACTCTATTTTTAAGGATGATACCGCAGCCCTCAAGAAAGAGAAGACTCTAACCCGGGATGCTTTGCGGGATCGAATTAAGCAGTCCCTTGGGAATCTGGCCGCCAAGGATTACAGCCAGACCGAGCTGGGAGAAAAGCTGTTTGCCCTGTCCTCCGATCTTGCCGATCTGAGCGGGAAAATGCAGTACGAATATTTGCCGCCAGCGGTCAAGGTAAAGACAGATGATATTCTGCGCTGGATCATAGAGAAGGACAGCGACATGCAGGCTCTGTATGAAAACTATTTAGGTATTCAGGGTGAAATGATTGCACAATATGTTGCCGATCCCGCCAAAGTGCAGAAGAAACTGGAGGATTTCGCCGGGCGCTTTTTTGCGCCGGGCAAGGGGGATTTGAAGCTCTACCACAACGTTATTGTACAGGCTGCGGTAAGCGTGGGGGATTTTTCCCCGCCCGAAAACGTGGCCAGCGGCGAAGAGAAAAATGGGCATTCTCCCACGGTTGGCGGTGAGCTGTCAAGCGGAAACAATGATGATATCCCCATGCCGGGGGATTGGGATGCACCTCCAGAGAGAGAGTTCTTCCCCGGCCCGGAAATCGAGCCAGCAGCGAAGGAAGAAAAAAGCGATTCTCCCATGCCGCCTCCCGAAGTGTCAACCGGCTGGGAGGATTTTTCTTTTTCGCCCGAGGATATTCCCCCGGAACGGGAGGTCTTCTATTTTCCAGAGATAGTGCCAGCGGCGAAAGAAAGAAAAAAGGAGCTTGCCACTCAACGCCTCGAACTGTTAGCCGGCAATGAACAGCCCAGCTACAAGGCCATGGCCGAGTTTTTAAAGGATCAGCACGGGTGCCTGAACAATAAGGCCTTTTCCAAGGCTTACCGCAAAACGCTGTCGGGGATTTTTAACCCCAAGATACCCAATACCTCCCTTCAGGAGTCTGTGCTGGGTGAAATGGAGCAGCTTCGCTCCTTTGAGAAAAAGGAGCAGTATTCCCCCGCCTGCAAAAATCATATACGCAATGTTTTCGGAATGCTCAGCAGTACGGATGGGGAGCTGGCAAACAGCATTGAGGCTATGTTTGAGGCATCCGAGGCGGCGCTGGTGAACGAGTTTGGAAGGGTGGCTACTAAAGAGTATCTGGAAAATTTCCGACAGAATATGCACAGCCTAGAGCGCACAAATGAAGCACACAGCTACATCACCTATTTTGCTCAAACGCTGGAGGATCAGCAGTATTACCAACTGCTGGAGGCTTTTAGTGAATTTAACCGTCCGCTGAATAAAGCCCTATATAAAGGCTTCCGAAATCTGTATGATGATAAAAAGAACCGCAATGAGCTTTTGGATGTGCTGCGGGAGATCCAAACCATCAGCCCCTATCTGGAGGATGATGAGGTAAACACAAAGGTTTGTGAGCTGGTAAAGCCTCTTTTCGGCACACTGGTTCAAGATCCGGAGGTTTCCCCAGCTTTTGAGGAATACAAGGCCAATTATGGCGAGGTTCTGGACACATATATGCCGGAGCATGCTGTGGAGTACAAAAAACGTTTGGATCGTACTCTTAGGGAAGTGAAGCGGCTCATGCGGCCCCATTTCAGTATCGTGCAGTTTTCAAAAAACTATGAGCAATTTGTCTACGACCAGATAACCAGAGATAGGGAGATCCACAAAGAACTGAATAACAGCCTGTATTCTTCCCTGCGGCAATGCCTCACCGATCAGGACACTTTTTCTTCTTTATTGGTGCGCCGGGAGCTGGAGCAGTATGCTTCAACTCAGGATCAAAAACATCTGGCTGCTGTGTTTCAGTATCTCTACAATACCCATCAGAGCTTTCACACACTGGTGGACGATACCACCGAAGCCGTCTACAGGCGGCTCAAGGGTGAAATGGGAGCCGAGGTGGCCCGGACTTGGATTGAGCAGTACAAAAAGGCTTTGTTTTCCGCTGAAAGTTCCCTTTCCATGTACTGGTCTATGGGACGGTTTGCCAATACCCTGTCGGAGCAGTATTACCGGCAGATCCCTTCTAAGCACAAGGAAATCATGGGGACACTGTACAAGGCCATGCGTTACCGGCTGGGCCAAGGCCTTAACGATTCGGAGATTTTGGCACAGCTCCAAGAATTGCAAAAGGCTCTCAAAGAAGAAACACCGGATCAAGAGCAATGCGCAAAATTGGCATCTGCGCTTCTCTCCGGAATCTCTAACGATGGCATCAACAATTTGATGAATGTTGCAAAAAGCAATTGGGAGCAGGCCATCGGCCAGTACTGTGACGATCCCAATAGGGCCATGGAGCTGCTGCACCGTGTAGAGCATGACTTTTATCATGGAGATGGCCCGATTCGTTCTTTTATTGAAAACTTCGCCAAAGACCTCCAAACCAATCAGGCGAAGCATGTTTTTGATGAAATGAAGGACTTCCTCAAGGAATACCGCTCCGCTCTGTTCAAGGAGCTGCGACACGCTGTGATTTATCACAAGAAAGCCATTGAGCCACTTTTGGAGGCAGTGCTCAAGAAGCCCAAAGATGTGAAGGCCCTTGATGATCTGCTTGCCACGCTATCGACCAAATCCGTGAATTTATTGCAATGGAGGGATACCCTATGCGCTGATTTTTCCTATAGGATGGGGCAGAAAGGTTTTGTTTACCCGGCAGAAGAGTTTCAAGAACTTTTTGACCGCTTTTTTTACGCCTGCGGTGAGAACAAATATGATACGATATATGTTAGAGAAACGGTGGGGAATGTCCATGAGAAAATGGATGAAATCATTTGCGACTTTTATAGTTACCGGATGAAAGCGGCTTGCAACAGCCTGATTTATGGCCTTGGCGCATTGCTGGCCACACAGGCTGACACCGCCCGGAGCGGTGCCCCGGAGCAAAAACACAAGCGGAAACACCCATTTATCCATCAGAGGCGAAAAAGGAAAAATATATCCACACAATATGAATACTAAAAATGAGAGGAAATGAATGATGAACACACCAAACGAATTAACTATGCAATTCTCCGACTTTGAAAAGCGCTGCCTCGAGCAGCCGGAAACCTACAGCTGCTTTTATTTGCCCGGCAAGATAATCTGCTACACCAGCCTAGGGTATCATTACTACGAAATAGAGGAAGGTGAGCAGGATCTCTTTGAGTACGGACTTTTTGAGGAATTTGAATACCTAAAAGAATGTCATGGCCTTCCGGAGCTTGTACAAATTAAGCAGCTTGATGCCTTGTCCAAACAGCTGCTGCCCTTTGGTATCGCTCCCGTGTCGGTGGATGTGGAGAAGGACATATATACCATCTACGTCAAGGAACAGGATACCTATGCTATCGTTAAAGGCCAGCAGCTTGCGTATATCAATGAGAACACACTCCCATCACTGACACATGTCAGCGCCAACACCTTTTCCCGAGCTTCATATATCCAACTGGCCGAAGATGGCCATATCATCATCTAACCCCATTACATAAACAATCATATCAAGAGAGGCTGCTTTATGGCAGCTTCTTTTCTTTTTCGGAGGAAAGAAAAATGAAATTTGAAGATTTAAGAAATGTGGTTGAAGATACTATTGAAGCTTATCAAAGAGATCCAGAAATCATTCCAGAACTGATATGGTACCAAGCTAACTTTAATCGGTACACCTTTAAAAATACAATGTCCATTCATGTTCAAAATCGCTATGCCACCCACGTGGCCAGCCAGCAGGAATGGCGCAAACAGGGGTATTCAGTTAAGAGAGGCGAAAAGGGACTTTACATATGGGCACCCGTTATTTCCAAGAGCTTTGTACGGCCAGACGGCGACCGTGTAGGTATCAGCAATGCCACCGATCAGGAAAAACGAGATATCGCTATCGGGAATATTCCAACCAAAGATACGATCGCATACCGGCTGGGTCGTGTCTTTGATATTTCCCAGACCACCTGCCCTCTCGATGATTACCCTCGATTTTATAACAGGGGGTACCAGAATTTTGATCATCGGCAGCTTTTTGACAGCCTGCGAATATTTGCAGAAAAATCCCAGTTTAGGGTTGGCTTTGCCGATGCTCATTCCGTTGGCCTTGGTGGATATTATAACCCCGGCACCAATGAGATTACGCTGTCCAATCAGCTAAAGGACACCCGCAAGCTATCGGCACTATGTCACGAGCTGTCCCTTGGCTTATTGACCAAGACCAGCACCCAACCCACAACAGTGAAAGAGTTTGAAGCTGAGGGCCTTTCTGTCATGCTTCTGCATCAATTGGGCCTCCCTGCCGGGGAAGAACATCAACAGACCATAACCCAGTGTTACCAAAGGATCGATCAAACAACCTATAGCTTGGAGAGTAGCTTTGACCGGATGCAAAAAGCTTTTCAATTTACAGTCAGAGGGCTGCAAACAGAGATTGCCCGCATACCGACAGAGGAAACAGTCCCTTTCCGGCAGCAGCAGGAGGCCCAGCGGAATATAAATGCAAATTTTATGCTGGATATGGATTAGGAGGGATGTCAACAGCCAAGAGACAGGACCCGGAGCCAACTTTTAAGAACCGAAAGAATAAAGCTAACAGAAAATAGCAGTAAAGATTGACCTGCCCTTCAAATTTAGATAGAATGGAGTGAGTATTATGCTGAATTTTCTGTATTCAGTGGTGTGGTGGATGGAAACGATTGTTGCAGCGGTTATCACTGGCGTAGTCGCCTTAGTTGGCTCCTATTTTGCATACTTTGGTAAAACCAAAACTATTCTGGAAAAGATAGAGAATCTTAAATCGAACCTTTCTTCTTCGGGTGATTCTCTTTGCAAAGATCATAATCGCCTTTCCAGAGAACATGGGGGACTGGGCGATAAGCTTGATGTTTTGCAGGTCAAACAGGAGCAGTCGATTCGTACCTCAGACCGAATAATAGAGGTCACACAGGAAACGAAAAATACTGCTCAGAAAGTGTATGACTATACTCTTGAAGAAAAAGCAAAGCAGCAAATGCGATATGAGGCACTATCCGAAAAACAGAAGAGTCTGGATACATTGGTTACCAATAGCGTGGATTCTATCAAAGGCTTGCACGAGGAGTTTTTGCGTGTCAATCAAGAAAATCAAAGTAAAGCCGAAGAAATTGATAGACTCAAGCAGCAAAATGAACAATTGACTGAAAAGCTGAATGATTCAAGGAATCAGAACCAAACACTTAACAGGGAGAATCAAAGTCTCCTTGAGACAAATCAGCGCTTAGGGGATCGGATAGAACAGATGCTCCATCCAGCGCCGAAACCAAAGCCCCGGAGATCTGGCCCTACTATGGAATTTGACAGATAAAAAACAGATCAATTTTTTAAGCGTCAACTGTGAAAGCAGCTGACGCTTTTATCTTTTTAGCAGGAGGATTAATTATGAAGTCCATTAATCGCTTCAAAACTGCCTTATTTATTTTCTGTTTTATAGGAGTGTATTTCCTTTTCACCATTATATTTTCTCTTTCGGAGATCCTTCGGAATTTTAGCTTTGTTACGGTGGTGAGCCGCCTGCCGTTTTTATGGTATGCCAAGTGCATTGTGGCAGCGGGGATTGCCTTTTTGGCTATCAACATGCGCACACTGAATATTGCCTCCACCACGGTGGGGGACGGCCAACATGGTAATGCCCGGTGGGCTACTTCCGCCGAAAAGAAAAAAGTCTATTTGAATGTACCCATGGGCCGTGAGACAGTGCCGGGTCTGGTGATTGGTATTGAGGATGGCCACTGGATTATCGATCCCAGCGACAGCACCGCCTTAATGGTTGCGCCGCCCGGAGCCGGTAAGACCAAGAACGTATATATTCCAACGGTGGAGTACAACGCCCGGGTGCTGGCTAATACCAAAGGATTAGGAGCAAGTCTGATCCTCACCGACAGCAAGGGGGAGCTGCTGCGGAGCTGTGGCCAAAATCTGACCAAGGCCGGTTACCGGGTTTTGTACTTGGATTTCCGCAATCCACTTTACAGTTACCGCAACAACCTGATCCATAACGTTAATGCAGCCATTGATAAATACAAAGCTGCGGATAATAAGCAGGATAGAGTGCTGTATTATGCAGAGGCAGAGCGCCACGCCAAAATTGTGGCCAGCTCCATTGTAGATAATGTGGAAACCAGCAACCAAAACGAAACTTCACAATATTTTACCGAAACCTCCAAGGGGCTAATCACCGGCCTGATTCTGCTGGTGTCGGAATACGGTGCAGAGAGTGAGCGGCACATCATATCGGTATTTAAGCTTATTATTGAGTTGAATGGCCTAGATGATGGCAGTACACAGGATTTGCAGAAGAATAAACTGGATGAACTTCTGGAAAACGTGGACAACGACCGCATCATCAACTTCGTCGGAGCCTCCATGAAGGCTGATGTGCGAACCAGCATGAATATTTTTTCTTCGGCGCTGGGGAAGTTGGTATCCTTCATCGATGCTGAGCTGGAGCAATTGGTTTGCGGCCACTCTCCGGAGCTGGATGCCAAAAGCTTTATTGAGCAGCCTACGGCTATTTTTCTGATCTGCCCGGATGAAAACACAACCCGCCACTTTTTCGCCAGTTTGTTTATCCGCAATCTGATCAATGAGCTGATCGGTTATGCAGAAGAGAGAGGCGGCCAGCTTCCACGATCTGTGCTAAATCTCTGGGATGAGTGGGGAAACATGCCGCCCATTAAGGATATTGATATTTTGTTTACCGCCGCCCGTAGCCGGGGAATTCGCTCATTGGTTGCTTTGCAAAGCCTCAGCCAGATGGAGCAGCGCTACAGCAAGACTAAGGCACAGATCATTAAAGATAGCTGCCAAGTGGTGATGTTTACCTTTGTAGCACCGGCGGCCCGGCCAACAGCGGAGGAATTCAGTAAGGCTCTTGGTGACCAGACCGTGCAAAGCGGAAGTATTACCAAAAGCGAAAAGGGAGGCTCTACCACCTTGAGCATGGTGCGAAAGCCCTTGCTATCTCCAGATCAAATAATACATCTGCGCCGGGGAGAATGGGTGATCAACAAGGCAGGTCACTGGCCGATCCGTTCCCATCTCCCCATTTATCTGGAGTATTTGCCCGAATTTGTCTCCTACAATTCGGGGCGTGGCCGGAATAAGATCATGGAGATACAATACCTAACCGGCGATAAGATCCGTAACCAAGTGCACGGTTCTGAGTATGAGCTGGAGGTAGGCATGTTCGACTAAAAAAGAAAGGGTGAGTGGCTATGCAAAAAGGCTTTGTAAAGATCAGTAATAGTATCTTTGAGTACGGCTTGACCAGCTCCGAGCTGCTGGTGTATTGTTATCTCTCCAGCAAATGCTGGCTGCTCCCTTATGTAACGATCAAGCAAAGCACCATTGCAGCCGCTGTGGGGCTCTCCCGTAACACGGTCATGGCCGCTTTGGCCGGTCTGGATGAAAAGGAGCTTATTGAAAAACGGCAGCGGTATTTTCGTGGCTATCGTGTATCCAACAGCTATTGTGTTTGCCGACCATCGGGCGGCTGGTTCAGGCTCCCAAAAGCAATATTCAGCCTACCAATCAATAAAAGTGATTTTGCCGTGTACCTGTACATACTCCGCTGTGCCAATAAGAAGGGTAAGGGGTTTCCTTCCACCAGCACCATAGCATATGGCTGTGGCATTTCTGAGCCGAGAATTCGCATGGCCATTAAAGCTCTGTCAAGATTGTGTCTTCTTCATAAAAAGCACTATTTGAAGCTCTGTGGGGCTTTTGGCTGCAACAATTTTCGAGTACTTACCATCCGGGAGCGGCAAGCGCTTCTAACCCGGTATCGCAAAAGAAAGAGACAGTCCATCGCAGAGAAGCTTTGGGCTGCCTTTTTTTCTTTTCAGCGCAAAATGGTGGTGCCGATTACAACACCCAAAATTAGCAGCGCTGTCTGGCTTTTTTGCGCAAAGCCGGGTCGAGCTGTTTTTTTGAGAATTTAGGTGGGTAAATAATTGGGCATCTGTATTTATACCCACTTAGGTTACGGACAGTAAAGAAAAGAAAATACAGTTATACCTGTAAGTTATATATCTATCCCGGTGAAAACCCAAAGATATTTTGTTTGATTTTCTCCTCAAAATGTCTCTCAGAAAAGAACAGCCCCTGCGGGTGCGGAGGTGAATGGAGGGCAACGCCCTCCAGAGGGGGACAGCCCCCCTAAAACCTAATTAGGTAAATTAGCGAATGTTTTGTAAAAGCTTAAAATATGCAGGGATTTCAGAGTTCCAGCAATTGCCTCTTGTTTTATTTTAGAATTTAGCTATACTAAACAGGAACAAGTGTTCTTATTTGAGAGGTGAATTGCTTTGGATCGCTCTGTTTTGCATGTGGATATGAATAATTTTTACGCATCTGTCGAATGCCTGTACCGCCCGGAGCTGCGTAAGCTTCCGGTAGCTGTCGGTGGCGATCCAGAGCAGCGCCACGGGATTGTGTTGGCGAAGAACCAAATTGCTAAGCAGTTTGGCGTGCAAACTGGTGAAGCTTTATGGCAGGCCCGGCAAAAATGTCCTAAGATCGTTTTTGTGCCTCCTAATTTTGATCGTTACTTGCGTTTCAGCCAAATGGCCAGAGACATCTATTACAAATATACCGATCAGATAGAGCCGTTCGGCATCGATGAGGCTTGGTTAGATGTAACCGGCAGTACCGGTCTTTACGGCAGCGGGGAAACAATCGCTAATAAAATCCGGAATCAGATTAAGGCTGAATTAGGCGTTACGGTTTCTGTTGGAGTAAGTTGGAACAAAATTTTTGCCAAGCTGGGCAGTGATGTTAAAAAGCCCGATGCTGTAACAATCATTTCCAAAGAAAACTACAAGCAGGTGGCTTGGAGTCTGCCTGCTTCTGATCTGCTCTACGTGGGCAGACAAACCGGTAAAAAGCTACACCGCCATTACATCGATACCATTGGAGCTATTGCGCAGGAGAATCCGGCATGGCTCAAAGCCCGCTTAGGTAAATGGGGAGAGTTCCTGTGGACTTTTGCCAATGGTTATGATATATCCCCCGTGTCCAAGTGTGGGGAAGAGAGTTTTATTAAATCAATCGGCCATAGTCAAACGACTATGCGGGATGTGGAAAATGAAGAAGAGGTTAAAATGCTGGTCTATGTGCTGGCCGAGAGTGTTGCGGCCCGAATGAGGGAACATGGCTTTAAGGCCCGGACTGTTGCTATCAGTGTCAGTGATTCTGAGCTTATAGGTTATGGCAAACAAGGGAAAACTAAGCAACCCACCTTGCTGGTAACCGACATTGCTAAAACAGCCATGGAGCTATTCCGGCAATTGTATCCTTGGAAACATAGCATTCGGAGCGTTGGAATTAAAGCAACTGACTTTATGCTGGATTCTGCACCAGTGCAGCTGGACATATTTGCAGACAGTGGCCGAGCCGATAAAGAAGAAAAGATAGAAAGGGCGGTTGATATCCTGCGCCAGCGATTCGGGCCTTACAGTATACAGCGGGGCGTTGTGCTACAGGATACCAAGCTCACCGGCTTTGCACCCAAAACCGATCACGTTATTCACCCGATAAGTTTTTTCTAGGAGGCACTAGACTATGTCAAGCAAGGTTTTTGTGGATGTGACAGCCAGTTTTGACATAAACGGAAACATCCTCCCGCTGGCGATCCAGTGGGAGGATGGGAGGGAATTTGAAATAGACAGAATTCTGGATGTGCGGCCAGCCGCCAGCTTAAAGGCAGGAGGCTGCGGTATCCGATATACTTGCCGGATCTCAGGCAAACAACGCTTTCTTTTTTTGGAGGAAAACCGCTGGTTTGTGGAGGGCAAAGGATAATTACTCAAAGATTAAACCAATGCAGAACATTCTTTCGCTTCCAAATCATTAAAATTATGTATTTGCATTATTTCTTTTGTTTCTTGTTGCAGTGCTATTAATTGTGATCTGAGTTTTCGATATATAAAATCGGTTGAATGAAGTATTAGATTCATTTGTATATTTGCATTAAGTATAAATCTCTTGGAATTTTCATCATATCCAAATTTTTGGTAGTATTCTATTGCATTTCTACTATAAATTAAGACATGATAATTAACCTTGACATCTCTTGTAATGCAATATTCCAATGTATCAAATGTTCGATTAATAATTTCTTGTAATTGGCGCTTGTGTTGGTCATTTATTGGAATGATATTTATGTTTTTCTCAAATAGTATAATGGCGTGGCTATTTGCTATTGTAAAGATTTTACCATTACAATCAGTATATGCTTTGTCAATTTGAGTCCAAGCAAGATCAAAATCCCTTTTTCTTTGTAAAAACAGTGCATATTGATGTCTAAGATAAGGGTTAACGTTCTTTCTAATAAGACTCTCATAAAATTGAATACCAGCCTGTTTATCAAACGCTTTTGTAGTAATGTCAGCATCATATGCTCTTTTTTTAAAAATATCGTACCTATAAATGATACTGTTGCTTACCCTTTCATGAAAATCAAAAAGAACCTTACTCAGAATGTGTTTTGGAATTAAAAACAAAGACACCTCAGAGTACAGCTTACTTCTCATAATTACATAATCTTGATTGTCTACATAATCATCATCACTCATATTAATCTCTACCAAGATACTGTTCATTTTACGTAATGCAAGTAGAATATCTTCGTATGAATTGATTTCGCAGGAAAAGTAAAAATAAAGCATATCCATTGAGGTGGAGGTGCCACAATAGCTAATATAGTTTACAAGTGCATATAATTCCAGCAAATTTATAGGACAACCACTATTGTGATAATTTTGTAGTGCTCTTATATATTCAGTTATCCTTTCTTTAACCGTGATACTTTTATATGAGTAAAAGACTATCTCTAAAAGAGAAACATTAGCATTGATCTTAATCAAATTCATTGCATCTTGGCTTGATTTGTTCATAGCAGAGCATAGAGTATGAATATCCTCTATATTTAAATCACTAATATCTAAAATGCTTTTAGATTCAATTGATAAAGAGTTCTTGACGAACTCGAAGTTCAATGTTCTTTCGGTAGTTACAAGCCTAATATTGCTATATTCTTTAAGAACATTAAAAGCATCTAAATTACTATATAAATTGTCCATAAACACTGTGACGTTTGTATCGTTGGATACTAAATTAGCAAGTCGTTTAGCCTCTGATTCGATCATCCCATTAAACCAAAATTTACGCCCAGAAACTTCATTTGCCAAAGCTAATTGTAAAAGTAAAGTAGATTTGCCGCAACCAGGAATCCCCGTAATTAATGTTATTTTATTCTTTAGAACAAGATTAAAAGCTTTGGCAAAATAAGAGGTGCGTTTGACATTTACGGATTTAATATCAGAGATTTGTGGTTCTGCACCTTGGAAAAAATCCGTTACCGGTCGAGCCAAAGATTTTTTTACTAATTCTTTACAGACATAATTATTTGGAAATGTATCACGATATTCGTGGTATATATACTTATCATCATTAGATATTTTGGATAAAGGCAAGTTGTCTAAGTAATCTATTAAATCCAATGTATCAGATACTATAACATAAAAACCTTTTTCGTGATATTCTTCTACTAATTCTTCATATCCTTCTTCTGGATAAACGACAATCCATTTTGGCATTTTAATTTTGTTATATTCTTCTCCCTGAGATAATAATTGAATTGTATTGCTATCGCTTAAACTTGTACCCCAAAATAAGCATGGCGAAGATGCCATTTTATAGCTAACTGTAGAAAACAACGTATGATCCTGAGAGAATAAACTATGTAACTCTTGTTCGGTGAAAGATAGTCTGCTTTCAATAGGATAGGTGACAGAGCCATGTAACTTAAAGTAGTTAATTATATTACTTTTGTCAATATAGCCTTCAATATTGACATCTGATATATCAACTTTCGAGTCACTATGGCTAAATATTTTTTCTATTAAATCGTCTATATTAGTAGATATAATGTTCTTAATAGGTAATCTATTGATCTTTAAATATTTTAAATCAAATTCCTTTACTTTATAGGTTGTTCTCAGAATGCGACATAAAGTATCATTGTGATTCAACTTGATTTTTTGGCAGGTTTGGCTTAAAGTTAAATTTCTTTTGCTTTTTATATCAAAACATTCTTTTAGAGTTTCATTTATTTTATAACCTAAAGGAAGAAAATCACCATTTTCATTTTTGGCATAAGTGGAAAAGCCAGCACCTAAAAATAAATTTAGATGATTTTGCTCTACCATGTCAATAAATATTCTCTCATATTCAAAGCTCTTTACGCTCATTTTGAGTATCCCTTCCTTTTTCATAATATCTACTAATTCATTTTATTAATGATAATTACTTGGTAATATATACTATTATACCCTATCCTAAACAGTATAGGCAAGGGTGGTAATATATGAATAACAAAGCATAAATTAGTTCATAAAAGGCAAAACATTCAGCTCAAACGAATACCTGCATAAAAAAGCCCCGCATTATTGCGGGGCTTTGCAATCTTCTGGGACCTTGTCATCACGCAGCCCTTTAAAGGCCGGTTGCCGCAAACCACCAGAAGGGGTATATTCCATAAAGCGCACTGTGCAAACCAGCTTCGGTTTCAACCATTCAGCACCTTCAAAATCAGGAAAATCAGCATAGTACTTTTGTTTTGCCGACTTGGTTGCTTTAGTCATTTGCTTATAATCTTGACGGGATACACCCATGACCACATGTCCTCGATAAACCAAACTGTCGCCCATGTAACTACCTAAAATGACGCTGATTAGATTTTCAGCTTTTTGATAGTAGCCGCATACCACAAAGTCGTCATCCAATAGTGTTTTGCACTTTATCCAATCCTTTGTGCGCTTGCCAAAGTAATATTTGCTGTCTTTGCGCTTGGCAACTATCCCCTCAAAACCCTGTGGTTCCAGCGCATTGTATAAGGCAATCCCTTGGCCACTTACAAAGCGGGATACACCAAATCCCTCAGATTCTTTTACAGCCTTTTGCAGCAGGCTTTTACGTTCCAAGAGGCTTTGTGTGGATACATCCTTACCGTCCCAATATAAAATATCAAATGCCATAAATTTAATAGGTGCTTGGCTTGCTGCCAGCTGGATTTTAAAGTTGTTTTTCATAAGAGATCTGCGGTGGGCTTCATAAAAATCTTCTTTTCGTCCCAGAGCAAAATAGATCTCGCCATCAAGTAGGCATTTTCTCTTCCTTGTAATTTGCTTATTCATGCCCCCTAGTTCCGGGAATATGGCGGTTTTATCCGTGTTGCGCTTGTCCCTTAGGATAGTCCCAGATGTGTCCAAATAAGCAAAACACCGCACTCCATCCGGTTTAAGCTCATAAAGCCACTCTGGATCATCAAAAGCAGGCTTTTCTTCTGCTATCAGCATGGGGGTAACTCTTTTATCTTCAAAGATATCAGCCATTTTTATGCGCCTTTGCTCTTAGTGGTACGTTTCTTTGGCTTGTTTTCTTTCGTTGCCTCAATGCTTTTTTGTAGTGCTTCCATAATGTCAATAACGTTGCCACCGGAAGATTGTTCAGAGGTTCCAGCCACAACTTCTTTGCCGGATATTTTAGTGGATATTAGATCTTTTAATTTTTCTTGATACTCGTCTTTGTATTGTTCTGGAGCAAAATCCTGTTTCATTCCGTTAATCAAGGTTTGGGCCATTTGCAATTGCGGAGCATCTACCTCGGGGCGGATATAATTAGGCAGCGCCTTTACTTCGTCTGCAAAAAACATGGTTTGGCAGAGCAAACCATCTTCACGGGGTATTAGGGTTATTAAAGTATCCTTTGTACCCATCACCACTTTGGCAACGGCCACAACTTTTTCCTGCATCATAGCCGTCCGAAGCAACTCAAATGCCTTTTCTCCGCCCGTTTCGGGGATAGCATGATATGTTTTGTCATAATATACTGGGCTGATTGTATCCAGTGTTGTAAAGTGGATAATCTGCATTGAGCGGTCTTTCTCTGTCTTAATCTTTTCAAATTCTTCATCGGTCACGATCACATACTGGTCTTTGTCATACTCAAAACCTTTGACGATGTCCTGAGTAGTCACTTCTTTGCCACAGTGGCCGCAAGTCTTTTTATACCTTATGCGGCTGTTGTCATCTTTGTGGAGCTGATTAAAGTGTACATCATTATCCTGAGTGGCGGTGTGTAAGGAAACAGGAATATGGACAAGACCGAATGAAATAGCTGATTTTGTTGCCATAGCAATACCTCCTTTTAGGAGTAGTATTACCGGATTAACAACAGAAAAACATCCCCCCACTGGAGAGCCATAGGGGGACGGATAGGAATAGTAGAAAAAGACTGATTACTGAGTAACCAATCATTAATAAGAGATAGATATAAACGTGTAGACGATATTACTCTTCTGAATGACTTAAATCCTCCTCAATTAGTTTGTTAATGTACCCCTGCAAGCTCATGCCTTTTGATTTGGCATGGGCTTTTATTATCTCCTTCTGTCCTTTTTTTACTTGTAGACGAATATCATCATAGGCTTTTTTAGCAAAAGAATTTTTAATCTCAGCATTTGTTTTAACTTTAGGTCGTGCCATAAGATCACCTCTAAGGAATTATAGCATAAATTTAAAATCATGTACATGTATTTTATTTACATATTTTACTGAGCAGAATTGGATAGAATGTCAATTTACATACATGTACATGTATGTTATAATGAATACATAAGATAAACCAAGGAGGTCAACATCATGGCACTAGCAACAAGATTTGGCAGCGGAACAAGAACAATGACATTGGATACACCTTTAACGGATGATCAGCTCTTTCGGGTTGCCCCTTCAATATTTGCAGAAGATAAGCACGGCAGCCGTTCCGATCGTTACACCTACATTCCCACCATCGAGGTGCTAAATGGCTTGCGAAATGAAGGCTTTCAACCTTTCATGGCAGCACAATCCAGAAGTCGAATTGAAGGAAAGAGCGAATTTACAAAGCATATGGTAAGACTTCGTCAAGCAGGCCAAATCACCGGCCCTGAGGCCTTCGAGATCATCCTTATTAACAGTCATGATGGCACCAGTTCCTATCAGATGCTGGCTGGTATATTCCGATTTGTTTGTCACAATGGCATGGTAACAGGCGATACTATCCAAGATATGCGTATTCCTCACCGGGGTAATATTACCGACAATGTAATCGATGCAGCCTACACAATCCTAGAAGATTACGATACCGCCGCCGAAGAAATTGAGAAAATGAAATCCTTGCAGCTAACAGAAGGGGAGCAAGCGGCCTATGCTCAGGCGGCACTGGCTTTGAAGTATGAAGACTATGCACCCGTTGAACCCGATCAGCTCCTACAGGCTAGGCGCTACGAAGATCGGAAAGACAGCATATGGAGTACATTTAACCGAGTGCAGGAAAATATGATTAAGGGCGGCCTGCACGGCAGAACAACCAATGGCAAGAAGACCAGTACCAGAAAGGTACAGTCCATAGACACTGACGTAAAACTCAACAAAGCTCTTTGGATTCTAGCTAACAAAATGGCTGAATATAAGGCCTGATAGAATAAGGGTAGGGAATTTCCCTCCCTGCCCTTATTTTTTCTTTTTATCGCAATTCCCTTGCAATATTCCAAAAAGGTATGAAACCTAACAGAAAAAAGGTATTGCGCTTGGAAAGCGTTTCTGCTACACTAGGGGGCAAGAACAATATTTTGACAAAAAAATAAGACCCCCACAGTCTGGCACTGTTGACGCAGCAACCAGACTTGCGCCTTAGAGATGTCCAACGCATCTGCTAAGACTTGTGAGAGCCTTCTTGTCGTGATTTTATCATGACTGAAGATAGATTGCAAGAGCTTACAGATGTTATCCTCGCTGGCAAAGTGTGGTAACGACTGTGGGCTCTTGTGCTTTTTTGGTTTAGACGCTCCATGCGTTTAAATAGATCCAGCATCCAGCTACCGCTTAATAAAACTGGACTGCTGTGCGGGACAGGCCTTGCTGAGAAGCACTGCCAACCTACTGGAGAACCTTGAAAACAGAAGAAAAGGCATCAACTGCACATTCTTTTACTGACCGTGGTAAACGGAAAGCGGCACCGACAGATACGCTATGATCTGGAATACGAACAGTGAGCGACAATATCTGGTCGAAAAACGATTACGGTCAATCGTACCGCCAAGACCCAGTAAAAAGGATAATGATACTTCTGCGTTCAATGGCAGTCCTGTCCGGATGGGGGGGAAGCTCCGTGTAGGAGCTATGCACCTACTAACCATAGGTGGCTTTTGGTGTCGGTCTAAACATTTATATAATAGGGTTGGGTGTCTCATCCACACCCTCCCTTTATATACTTGTTATATTGCAGAAGGGCCTATCCAAAGATAGACCTTTCTACAATATAATTCTTGGTGCAGATGGCGGGACTTGAACCCGCACGCCTTGTGAGCACTACCCCCTCAAGATAGCGTGTCTGCCGATTCCACCACATCTGCATATGAACACTGCTAATTCGCAAGTGCAAGCTAAATTATATCAGCAAGTGGGGTGTATGTCAAGAATAATATTACTTTTATTTGCAAAATACTACAATTACTTTGAGGATAAGCATAAGACCTTGATTCTGTGCGCTTTACAGTTGATCAGGGCCTATATATAAATTGAAGAGCAGAGAGTTCCCGCGAGGTAGGAGCTCTCTGCTCTGTTGTATACCGGGTAGTTGAAACAATCAATCAGGCTTGCTCATCCATAAACTGACCAGAGCCGAAGTGCCCGAGTTTAGAGGCTTCCTGTGCTGTGGCCGCATTGCTGCTTTGCTGGCTGGTAGAAGAAGAGGCGCTTTCCTTCTGCAACTGTGCCAATTGTGCCTGAAGCTGGGTCAGCTGGGTCTGATAAGTGGCAAGCTGCTGGGATTTTGTCTCTGCGTCCAGACTATCATCGCTGTTGATTTTTGAGATGCTTTTTTCCACTTCAGCAATCTGCTTTTGAAGCTGGCTGATTTTAGATATGCTGGAGCTGCCGTCTGAGGAATAGGTACCGGTTACACCTGTAATATTCAATGCTGTAGACCTCCTTTATTACAATAAGGATAGGCCTCCCAGCTTAAAATAAGCTTAAAATATTGTCGAAAAAAGTCTAATCATAGCGAATTGTGTGGATGGTAAGGATGCCATCGTTATAATCCACCTGTGATTCATCCACCATGACACCCACCAGCATGAGGGAAAAATCCGTTTCCGCCTCGCTGGTCAGGCCCCAGTAGTTTTGTTCCACTTCCTGCTGGCGGGGGCGGTTCAGCTCCAAACGAATTTCATCCAACACCTGAGAGGATACCTGGGGGATGTGAGCGCGTATAATAAAATGGGAGGCACCCTCGGTGGCTTTTAAATCCACATTCATATCATGAGAACCTAAGAAATGACAGTATGTCATTAAATCTTCGATGATCCGAAGCTGTTTTTCAAATTTAAATTTCATCTCTGACTCCTATTCTTCCACTCGTTTAAAAGTTAAAATCACAGGCACCAGCAGCAATGCCACAAAGCCCGCGGCAAAGCCATTGTTATAAAGATTCAAGCCATTGCTTAAATAACCGGCGTGAATCACGATGTTTACATGTAAAAACCCGGCAACAACACCCCAGAACCATCCGAAATGCCCGGCAATGGGTGCAAGGCCGGTAGAAAACAAAATAGCCAGAATGTTGCTGGGGCTGGTAAAGCCCAATGTGTTAAAATAGCCGCACAAAACCGCTCCCGCGACCACAGGCAAACAGTTTTTAAGATGCTTGCCAAAGCTTCCAAAGCCAATAATGGTAAAAATACCGGCTATAGTTGGCCCGTTGAGATCGGCTCCCAAGGCCAGAACCAATGTGGTGGCGAAAAATCCCAGAAGCCCCATATTGATATAAATAGTTTCCTCAAAAAGCAGATGAAAATCCGAGACCAACCGGCCGGAAAGTGAATACATTTTTTTTAGGTTCGTTCCGTGTTTTTGCCCCCGACCCAAAACAAAGCCTGCCACAATAAGACCCGCCGAGAGAATATACAAAAAAACAGCAAAAGGCAGGTTGCTACCGGTATGCCAGTGCAGCTCCGGTTCCACCACAATCCCTACACTTTTCAGTATGGAAATGAGGAACATGGCAATCAAACCACCGGCGAAGCCCATGCTGTAAAGGTTATAACCATCGTGCACCCGCACCACATAAGAGGAAATGGCCGGGAAAAGAAACCCAATGGCAATGCCCAGCAGAACCCCTATGGCAATCCCCTGTCCACGGGAAAACACCCCAAGAAAGCTGATTTCACTGACCACAGGGCATAAAGTGGCAATCAGCAGGGAAGCCAAGGAATAGTTGAGAAAAGGCTCACGCTGATAACGGGCATAAAGCCACACCCCCACAATCAGGGGGATCATATTGAAAATATTTTTGCCGAAAAAGGCAAAGCCCGATGTCAGCCATAAAGCCATAATGGTAGCGCCATTGGGTTTGACACCTGCCAGAAGCATTAGAAATACCCCAAAGCCGCCTACAATGGCGGCATTGACCAGTGTGGCTCCCACACCGCCAATCTGCATATAATCGGTGATCAAAATGCTGCGTGAAAACTGAATGCGCCAAAAGCCCTGCCAAATATTCTGGGGTGTATCCAGCACAAAGGCAGCGATAAGAAAAAAGACATGGCTGGCGAGAATCAGTATGTAAGGCGGATACAACCGCCGGTGAAAATGTGCTTGTCGATGCATAGGCAAACCCCATTCTTCACTGGATAAGAGCAAAGGCGCTTCAAAAAATCAAACAGTTTTATACTTTGTTGTGAAATAAAATAAGTATAGCATAGATCATAAAAAATAAAAAGCTGTAAAATCTGCGGGATAAATGCGGAAATGTATAGCTGTTTGCAGATCAAACAAAGCAATTTTTTATGTATGCGGGCAGAGATTGCGACTGTCTGACGCAGATTCTACTATAAAGTAGCTCGAATAAAAGGGGATGCTGCGTTTCGGAATATCTGGCAAAAAACTTCAAATTTGGACGGTTCTTCCATTACCATCCTTTACAGCCGCAGGAAAAACAAGTATAATTTTGGTAATATGAATTATAAAGTATGCTTTTCCGTCAGGGTCTTTTTCTCTGGGGCAAAGCTTTAGGAGTATTTTTCGTGGGTTATGGTTTAGTCTGCTGGAGCAGGGGGCATTTACATTGAAAAAAAGGCTGTGGTACAAAAAAACGATTCTTATCGGGTTGGTTCTGATCCTGCTTCTGGTGGGTGTTCTCGGAAGGCGCTGCTTTGCTGAAAACCCGCTGGAAAAGCAGCGGAGCTTTGTTTCCCCTTCTTATGTTTCAACGGGAAGCGATGGTACCATGGTTGTGGTGGATAAAAGCAAAACCCGGGTATCCCTCATTAATCCCCAAGGTGAGGTAATCGCCACCATCAACGGGGGAGTTCGCAGCGATCGGAATTTTTATTATGCGGAATACGCCTGTACCGATGGCCGCAAAATCTATATTTGCGATGTTCTTTACACCTCCATTGGCACCGAGGTGATGGCAGAGCGCATCTTTCAGTATGATCTGAGCGGACGCTTTGAGCGGATTGTCTTTGAACAGACCTATTCTGATGGTGAAATGCCTCTCCAGAAGGGATATCTTTCTTCCGTGCGGGCGGATGGAGGGGAACTGAACTTTCTGCTCGGCAAACCGGAAATGCTGGGGCTTTATAGGGCTGCTCCGGAGGGTGCAGAGCTGATACGCAGCCTTTCCACCGTGCATGTGCCTTATCGTCATTTTTCAGTTTATGACCCTGTTTCCCGGACGATCAGCCTCAGTGATAAGAGAGGGCTGCTCTATACCGAGAAAAAGGGCACTCTTGTGCAAATTAAGGATTGGTCGGAAAGCCGGGGAGAGCGGGTTTATTGGGAGCTGGCCTCCACGGGGGATGGACAGCTCTATGCGGCTGATCCGGCCACACGTCAGGTGGTTCGCATTTCGGATGAACGCCCGCTCATTCCTGCGGAGCTGGCACAGGAAAACCGTATTCTTTACCGCCTGTCCGGCAACGAAAAGGGTATACTCTCCTTTACAGACAACCGCACCGTTTTTCAGATGACAACCAAGGGTGAAATTCTTTTTTCCGGAACACAGGTTCCTTTTGCAACCAGCTATTTTATCAATCGGCTGGCCGTTTGGCTCTGCGGTGGCAGTGGTGCTCTTATGGTTTGTCTGGGAGCAATATGGCTTTTGGTTCGGATTTTTCGCACCAGCCAATCCCACCTGAAGCGCACCACCATTTTGCTGGAGGTTGCCATTATTCTGACCTCCGTTGTGGTCACCAGCACTTTGCTGGGCAGTGCCCACCAGCGCCTGCGCAATAAGGATGTGGCCACTCTTAAACGAACGGTCAGCTCCATTTCCGGTACCTCGGGGCAAACCTTTGGGGATGCCTTATGGCGGATTGATACCCTCAGCGATTATGCAGGGCCGGATCATGCCACCATCCGAAAATACTTGGATGTATATTGTGCGGCGGCTTCAGAAAATGGCTCTAACCTCTATTATATTCTCTTTAAAGCCTCAAATGGTCTTGTTTATGGTGTGGTGGATTATGAGGATACCACCGGTACCATTTATCCCCACTCTCCCTATAAGGATTCCGGTTTTGACCGGGTTATGGAGGAGGGGGCCGTGGTGATGATCGAGAGCCAAGCCGATTCTTACGGCTTCTGGACCTATGCCCAAGCCCCTGTCTATAACAGCAGCGGGCAGATTGTTGGAATTTTGGAAATTGGCTCTGACCTTAACAGCGACCGGATGCTGAATCAGAATCAGGTGCAGGGCATTGTCATTTCCACAGCGGTGCTGCTGCTGATCATACTCCTGATGGTCACCGAAGGAACGGCGGTGGCGGAGTGCCTCTCTCAGTATTCGCAGGCCAAAGAAGAGGGAGGCGGGCGGCCTCACATCCCCGAATTTATTCGGCCCCTTTCCTTTCTGATCTTTTTTGCGGATAATGCCTCTGCCGCTTTTATTCCCCAGCTTTCCGAGCAGATGCTGCTGGCCTCGGGGCTTGGAATTTCGGCCACCTTGGGAGCGGCGCTGCCCATGTCAGCTCAGCTTTTCTGCATAGCCCTCATGGCTTTTTTAGGTGGGTATTTTACTGACCGGATGGGCACCAAACGAGTGCTTTTGTTTGGGATTGTGATTCAGTTTGCCGGTTATTTGATGGTTGCTTGGTCGGTGGCGGCAAATGGCTATCTGCTGCTGCTTTTTGGCAAAATTATAGGCGGCTGCGGGCAGGGGCTTTCGGTGGTTTCCATCAACACGCTCCCCACGCTGACTTGGGATGAAGAGCGGAAGAACAACCTGTTTTCCGGGCTGAATGTGGGCCTTATGAGCGGCGTGGTGGTGGGTACCTCCATTGGTTCCCAGATTGCTGAGGCGGCTGGTTATGCCGTTACCTTTCTGGTTTCGGCGGCTGTTATGGTGCTGGCATGGTTTATGGGCTGGGCAACCCTTTCAGGTAAGGTTGCGAAGCCTGCTTTAACCGGTGCTCAAGCGGAGGCCAAAGCCCAGGAAATGAGCACCTATGATTTTCTGCGGAGCAAGAGCGTTTTTTCCTTTTTGCTTCTGCTGATGTTCCCTTTTTTGGTGCTGATGTATTTCAAGGATTATGTATTCCCGCTGCTTGCTTCTTCCGCAGGCCATTCCGATTCCACCATCGGCAACATTCTGCTTTTGGGAGGCGCACTTTCTATTTATCTGGAGCCTGTGCTCTCCAGGGTTACACTGAAATATCTGAAGGCGAAAGGCTCTATTGTATTGGCCAGTCTGCTTTATATTGCGGCTTTATGGATTTTTGCCTTCCGCCCCAATATGACCACCTCGGTGATCGCGGTGCTTATTTTGAGTGTGGCGGGGTGTTTTGGTTTGGTCAATCTTGGCATCTATTATTCCTCCATGCCTGTTTCCCTTGCGTTTGGAAGCGGTAAATCCATGGGGGTATACAGTTTGTTTGATAATTTGGGCCAAACAGCCGGGCCGCTGCTGTTTGGCGCAATGCTGATTCTGGGATACGGCCCAGCTTGCTTTTATATCGGAGGTGCCGCTCTTGTTCTTCTGCTGGCGTTTCTGCTTTTCAATCGGCCCGGCAAAAAGCAGTCAGTCTGGAAAGGAAGGAGGGGGAAGTGGCGCAGCACAGTACAGGATAAACCCGCTTTGTAAGCCCGATCCTTCCTTTGCTGCAGTTTAAAACTACGCTGCAGTTTTAAACCTATACAGCTATAAAAGCGGACAGTTCATCTTTCCCACCGGGGCTTTAAACAGCATTCCTGTTCGAAACATAAGCAGTACGAAGGAAAGGAAGCTATTTTATGACGATGCAGACAGACACAATCCCTTATACACTGGAGCCTGGCCATGTTATCAGCCATATTGAGATGGATGATATGGATGAGCTGGTCAGGCTGCACAGTGAGTATATCAATTATGGCAGTGGGGTTCGCCCTCATTTTGAAAGAGCCATTGAGGACCCCTTTACCATTGCCTTAAAGTATGAAGTTGAAGGGGAAATTGCCGGTATCATGGTGTATACCAAGGGCATTTTCTTTTCTGGCAGCCATGAAGAGCTGCGCCAGAAGATTCTCACAATCACCGGCGGTGAGAGCTGTTATACTGGTGATGCGGCTCTGGTGCGAAAGAAGTTCCGCCATATGGGCGTTTCCAGCGGTTTGTGCGCCTATTCCCGAGAAGCCATGCTGGCACAGGGTGGCGTTTATGTGGTGCACGAGCTGTGGGTGCATCCCAGCGGAAAGGTTCCTGCCCGCCGTTTGGTACCTCGATTTGGTGAAACCTGCTGTTTGGGGCAGTATAAGGATTTTTACCGGGATTTTTATCACTATGGCTATATCTGCCCTCTTTGCGGAAAGGATTGCCGCTGTTCCGCAGAGCTATACCTGAGCAAAATGGTATAGGGCATATCATATACAATCAAGCAAAGGCAGAGAACCGGGGGAAAATCCCATTCTCTGCCTTTGTTTTTGAAAGCTCAAAACCTCGTTAACACTATAAACAAAAAGACCCCCCAAGCCGAAGCTGGAGAGGTCTTTGAAAAGATAAAAACTATCTCTTGGAGAACTGAGGAGCCCGGCGTGCAGCCTTGAGGCCGTACTTTTTGCGCTCCTTCATACGAGGATCACGGGTCAAAAAGCCTGCCTTTTTCAGCAACGGACGCATGTCGGCATCCACCAAAAGCAGAGCACGGGAAATACCGTGGCGAACAGCACCGGCCTGGCCGGTAACGCCGCCGCCGTTAACACGGCAGACTACATCGTATTTTCCCAGGGTGTTGGTCAGATCCAGAGGCTGACGAACAATCAGCTTCAGGGTTTCAAGACCGAAATAATCGTCAATGTCCCGGTCATTGAGAGTGATCTTGCCGGTACCGGGATACAAACGGACACGGGCGACCGAATGTTTACGTCTGCCAGTTCCGTAGAAATACTGCTTAGAATCGTACATAATTGGTCTCCCTCCTTATAATGCCCAGTTTTCAGGCTGCTGAGCTTGATTGGTGTGTTCGGTACCGCGATAAATGCGGCAGCGGGTCAGAGATTTCCGGCCCAAGGTGGTTCCGGGAAGCATGCCCTTGACAGCCAGCATCATGGCTTTTTCGGGGTTTTGCTCCATTAAGTCGCTGTAGCGGATCTCTTTGAGGCCGCCGACCCAACCGGTGTGGTGACGGGCAAATTTCTGCTCCAGCTTGTTGCCGGTCAGAACTGCCTTCTCAGCGTTGATGATGATCACATGATCACCGCAATCAGCATTGGGAGCAAAGTTAACCTTGTGTTTTCCCCGCAGGATAGAAGCAGCAACGGTAGCAGTGCGCCCCAAGGGCTTGCCGGCTGCATCCAGGATATACCACTTGCGAGGCTCGCCTGCTTTAGGCATGGTAGTGGACATAAGTTTACCTCCTGTATTTTTCTGTACACGAAATGCTCTGTTATTTACAATAAAATTACATAAACGCACAGCATCAATAAATACCATTATAATCAGCTTTCCTCTTAAAGTCAACCCCCTTTTCCAAAAAAATTAATTTATATGCCCCTACCTGCTGTTTCCTTCGTTTTTTGCCCACAATCGCACCGATACGAAGGTTGGAAATCATGTTATTTTGGCCGGGTTAAACCGGGGCCAAAGCCTTTATTCATACGCCTTGAGCATTGACAAGACTTTGTCTATCATGTAAAATCAGAAGTGGTAATCCTCCTGAGGTTTTCAGGGGGTATTGATTCACTTTAAAACTTCTCGTTTTAAAGATGGGTGGGCTTTGCCCGCCCTTCGTGTCGTAGGTGTATAATTTGGCTTTAAACGGTATTTCCTTTGTCTGCACAGGTGGGGACTGGGGCTTTGGCCGCAGCTTTGGGCGGTACCCTAAAGTGAAATCCATATAAAAGGAGTGTATAAACAATATGAATACAGAGCAGCGTATTGCAAAAGCCTGTGAGAGCTTTTCTCAACTGATTCGGAGCCAGCTGGAGCGTGTGGAAAAAATCACCCAGCAGGCTGATTTCTTAGACTATGCTTCGCTGGATACCATTGTCATCGGTGTCTGCGGAGGCGACGGCATTGGCCCTGTCATTACCGGCGAGGCCCATCGGGTGCTGGAGCATCTGCTGGCGGATGAGGTTAAAAGCGGCAAGGTGACCTTCAAGGTCATTGACGGCCTCACCATTGAAAACCGCATTGCCAAGGGCAAGCCCATTCCCGAGGATGTGCTGGCTGAGCTGAAAAGCTGCCATGTTATTCTGAAAGGACCCACCACCACGCCTCGGGCTGGCGATGGAATGCCCAACATCGAAAGCGCAAACGTTGCCATGCGCAAGGAACTTGATCTTTTTGCCAATGTCCGCCCTGTAAAGGTGCCGGATCAGGGCATTGACTGGACCTTCTTCCGTGAAAACACCGAAGGCGCTTATGCTGTAGGCTCCAAGGGTGTGGAAGTCAGCGACGATCTGGCTATGGATTTTGTGGTCACCACCACCGAGGGCACCGAGCGTATCGCACGCCTGGCCTATGAGCACGCCCGGAAAAACGGCAAAAACCGTGTATCCATTGTCACCAAGGCAAACGTGATTAAAACCACCGACGGTAAATTCCTGAAGCTTTGCCAGAACATTGCCAAGGAATACCCCGAGATCACCACTGATGATTGGTATATCGACATCCTCACCGCCAAGCTGATTGATGAAAAGCGCCGCCGGGATTTCCGGGTGTTTGTGCTGCCTAATCTTTATGGCGATATCATCACCGACGAAGCCGCTGAATTTCAGGGCGGCGTTGGTACAGCCGGAAGCGCCAACATCGGCAAGCGCTACGCCATGTTTGAGGCCATTCACGGTTCGGCTCCCCGCATGATGGATGAAGGCCGCGGTGATTATGCAGACCCCTGCTCCATGCTGCGGGCTGTGGCACTGCTGCTCTCTCATATCGGCTACCAGAAGCAGGCCGACCAGCTGGAAAAAGCGCTGGATACCTGCATGTATACCGAGAAAAAACTGACCATTACCGGCCGTGATACCGGTGCCACCTGTCGTGAGTTCGGCGACTATGTGATGGAAACCGTGGCAAAGGGCTAATAAACTTTTTGCTCAGGCTGTAGACATAACTGCTTTTAAAGTAAAGCTGTTGTGGCTTTGATCCGTAATTTTTCCGAAGTCGAATTGATTTCGACGAAGGAATACCACTTTTTGTGCCGTAGAGGTGCAATCTGGGGGGAATATGGGGGGCATTGGATGCCCCCCATAAAGGGTGTAGACAAAAGCCTACACCCTTGGCAAAGGGCTAGTCTGCTTTTGTTGCTCGGATGTTTTAAAAGAGATGTTGTTATAGAATTTTGATGGTTTGGAGTTGATGCTCATGGCCAAATATCCAGGCGTATCCCCTTCGGTTACCCGCCGTCTGCCTCGGTATTACCGTTTTTTGGGGGAGCTGATGAACAGTGGGGCGGAGCGCATTTCTTCCCGGGAGTTTGCTGAGATTATCGGGCTCACAGCCTCGCAGATCCGGCAGGATCTCAACTGCTTCGGCGGCTTTGGCCAGCAGGGGTATGGCTATAATGTGGCCATGCTGTATCAGGAAATCGGGCGCATTCTGGGTGTGGATAGAATGCACCCTGCCATTCTCATTGGCGCCGGTAATCTGGGTCTTGCCATAGCCAATCATATGGCCTTTGAGCAGAGAGGCTTTAAGCTGGTTGGCATTTTCGATAACAACCCTAAGGTTGTGGGGCAGGAGATTCGGGGCCTGACTGTGCGCAGCATCAGTGAGTTGGTGGCTGTATGCGAAGAATATCGCCCTAAGGCCGCTTTTCTGTGCATTCCCAGAGGGGCCGCCATGGAGCTGGCGGATACACTGGTGGATATGGGAGTGAAGGGCTTCTGGAACTTTTCCCATTATGATCTTTCCATTGCTTATGGGGAGAAGATAGCGGTGGAAAATGTTCATCTGGGTGACAGCCTCATGACCCTTAGCTATCAGGTGAATCAGTTTATCGATGAGTAGAATATTTATGGGGGCAGCCATTGCCGCCCATTCAAAGCCCCGGTTCTTGGGATTTCCCAAGAACCGGGGCTTTTTGCAAGAACAGGCCTCCGGCACAGCCGGAGGTTCAAAAAGCTTTTGCGAGCCAAACAATATAAAAACTTTTTTAATGTAATAAAGATGCGGTCTGCCAACCGGGAGAAATATATCTCAAATAGCCTAGCCCATACATCTCGTTGCTAAATAAGTCCAGAAAGCATACGGGAGAAAACCACTGGCCTTCTTTACTGTGGAGTTTATATTCTTTTCGCATTTTCTTCGTCTCGTTGCCAGTATGCAGTAAAAGATGGGAGACATCGTTTGTTTTGCCTATAGCAAAAGTGGTGGCTTTTTGTTTCCTCATAGGACAATCCGAGCGATTCATATACATGGAAAGGAGGGGGCGATCGTGATTGAAGAAACGAATCCCAATTTCAGAGTTGGCAAGCGTGGACATAGAAGCAGTGAACAAAGAGGACTTAGTTGATGTGAGCGGCTTCACCTTTGATACGACTGTACCGCAGGAACAACGTGCGGCGAAAGTCATAGCAGCAGTAAAAAATCCCTATTGTTTTCGTGTGGGGGATATGGGTGTAAAGTTGGAATTTCCAGAGGACGCCCTACCCCTGCAAGATGTGTTTGCCGACTTTCTAAAACGCAAGAAAAGCGGACTGTAAAGCCAGTTTACAGTCCGTAACAACATTGTGTGCCTTATGCCAAAATAGCATAATATAGGTGCAAGGCAACAGAAAGGAGGCCGCTATGGCGAGGAAAAGCCGAGCAGATATTTCACAAACATCTATGGTGAGAAAATCCAGGAAAATATGGTACGTCGGACTTTATATTAGATTGTCCAAAGAGGATGAACGCCTGTTAAAACATGACGATTCCGAAAGCGTCAAAAATCAAGAAAAGATATTAAAAGCACATTTTTCCGCTCTGGATGATGGCGATGCATATGAGATTATCAAGGTGTTTATTGACGACGGCATATCGGGTACAACAGACGAAGAACGGGAAGATTTTCAAGATATGCTGGCTTATATTGAAGCAGGAAAGATAAATTGTGTTGCTGTGAAAGACCTAGCACGTTCTTTCCGTAACTATGGCGATCAGGGCTATTATTTAGATGATTATTTCCCTCGCCATAATATACGCTTTATCTCGTTATATCATCAAACGCTGGATAGTTATAAAGACCCACGCAACATGCGGAGTATTGCTGTGCCGATACAAGGCGTAATGAATGAAAATCATTGTGCCGAAACTTCTGATAAAGTCCGGGCGGTATTTGATATGAAGCGGGGCAACGGGGAGCATATCGGTTCCTTTGCCCCCTTTGGGTATTTGAAGCATCCGCAGAACAAGAACGCTTTGGTCATTGATGAAGCGGCCGCTGGCGTTGTCCGTGATATTTACACCATGTTTTTAGACGGTATGAGCAAAAATGCCATTGTACGAAACTTAAATGAACATGGCGTATTGTGCCCGGCGGCATATAAGCGGGAAGTTTTAAAGCAAAAGTATACCAATCCGAGCCTTGACCCTGCAAAAAAGTCTCTTTGGTCAGCGACATCCGTTACCACAATATTAAAGAACCGTATGTATTGCGGTGATATGGTACAGGGCCGATACCGCAAGAAAAGCTATAAAATCCATGTGCAGGAAAGAACGCCCGAAGAAGAATGGTATATCGTGGAGAATACCCATGAGCCAATCATAGAGCGGCGAATCTTTGAAAAGGTGCAGGCGTTATTGATGAAAGACACTCGAACTGGCCCGCAACAGAAAAAGCTATATTTATTCAGCGGCTTCTTACGCTGTGCCGACTGCGGCAAAGCAACGACCCGAAGCCAAGTTAAGGATACCGTATACTATTTTTGCCGAACCTATAAAGACCAGTCTAAAACGGCTTGTACTAAGCACTCCATCAAGCACAACCGATTAGAAGCGGCAGTCCTCTATGGGATTCGGCAACAAATTTACTTAGCTGTTGATTACTCCAATACCATCGCTTATATCAACAAAGAGCCCTTAGTTAAAAGCCAAGCTGTGAAATTGCAGAACTCCATAGGGCAGAAAGAAAAAGAGCTTGCAAAAATCACACGATACAAACAAGTGGTTTGGCAGGACTGGAAAGACGGGGAGATTTCTCGTATAGATTACCGCCATATGCGGGAAGATTACGACAGTCAAATGGAGGAACTTACACAAGTTATCGGAACACTTAAAGCAGAAAAAGAAGAACTTGAAAACCGCATTGATGCCGAAAGTCCTTTCTTAGCAGTTTTTAAGCAATTTCAAAACATTGAGCAATTGACCAGAGATGTTCTGGTCGAACTTGTGGAGCAAATCAAAATACATGAAAACGGCAATATCAGTATAAAGTTTAAGTTTACAGATGAACTGCGCCGGATCATTGAATATATAGAAATCAATTGCAAATCCGAAGCGGTTTAATAGACCGCTCCTAAAAAGGCAGTTTGTTTTCCTAATAATAGTGCACCGGTGGGGGCACACATATAAGGAAAACTGAAAAAGCCCTTATTCGATTAAAGGCTTGCAGGCGGAGTCTTTGCGTGTAAATCTGGAAAATCAAAGCAAAGCCAGTGAAATTGAACGGTTAAAACAACAAAACAAGCGCTGGATTGTTTTAGCGTTAACTGCAACGGCAGCTAACGTTTTTTTATATTTTAATTAGACTGGCTATAAAAGGCCAAGCGTTAAATGGCAGAAGGATAGGGAGAATTATCACGCATAACAGCAAAAATGATAAAGACCATTTTTACGGCAGACATGGTTGAGTGGGGTTATAAGAGATTTTCATTTTGTCTTAACAGTATAAGAGGTCGGAGTCTTTAGAAACGCTTTAATATTTGCAGGTGCTCTTATAATTGGTATTGTTCTGTTTTTTCTTACAACATTTCTCAGCAGAGTACAGCGCCTATAAGAAACAGGAATACTCTTTAAACTTTATCCTGCTCCATACACGCTGCCCATTCACGAATGAAAATTATGGTCTTAAAGACTTTGAAGTGTGCAATTACCCTCTTTAACTTTGTACACAATCTTTAATCGTGCTCGATCACATAATATAAAAAATTTACTAACTATTGAGACTTTCTTTCTACTGTGATACAATCTATTTAGTGGATAAATATAACAATTACTGTAATTTTTTTAGAATAAGTAATTTTTGTTTTTATATTTGTTCACGTACACATAAAATAATTTATAAACAAGCTTTAACAGGAGTGGTGTTATGTAAAAGGAAAAGAAATTTGCAATCTAACCTAGGGGATCAAAAAACGGGAACAAGGATGCACGTCATGGTGTGCAGCGACGAAAAGATTTTGCAGGAAAGGTCATTCATTAAAAATGAGGAGCGGTGAGAAATGAAAAATAAACAGTGCACCAATAAATCTCGTTCAGCTCAACCGATTTTCACCTTACTAATTCTTCTATGCAGTATCATAGTGCCTTCCACTACCGTTTCTGCCAAAGCAGAGGAACCCTATATCTATACAACACATCAAGGCAACCCTTTTCTCCCTCTTTGGGAGTATATCCCGGATGCTGAGCCTTATGTGTTTGAAGACCCGGACAACCCCGGCCAGTACCGCGTATATATGTATGGTTCCCATGATATGATGGTTTCTGGATACTGTGGATGGGATCTGGTAACATGGTCTGCCCCAGTGGAAGACCTCACTCAATGGCGGTACGATGGTGTCATATTTGAGTCTCTTGCTGGCGGCGTTGCAGATGTTCTTTACGCCCCCGACGTTGAAGAGGTCGTGGATCAGAAAACAGGTAAGAAAACCTATTACCTGTATCCCAACAACCAGTCTGGCCCCCGCATTTCTCAAGTTGCAAAGTCGGACCGCCCAGACGGCCCTTTCAAGACAATAAACTGGGCCAATGCGGAACAAACTGCCACATCAGGCCCTCTTGCATTTGATCCGGCGGTTTTACACGACGACGATGGAAGAGTATACGGTTACTGGGGCATTCGCGGGTCTGAGGCATGTGAAATGGACCCCAATATGTATGGATTGAAGAAGGGGTCAGAAATCATCAGTCCGTTTATCCCAACCGGAGACAGCGACTTCCGCTTTTTTGAAGCGTCCTCCATACGAAAGATTAACGATACATATGTTCTGGTATATGCCCGGACAGGCAATAGTGTGGCCAGTGGCGAACCGTTCGGAAGCGGATTTGACCAGTTGGGCTATGCATGGAGCAGCCCGAAATCAGGCGGCGGCCCCCTTGGGCCATTCACCTTTGGTGGTATTCTTGTAGATGCCGGTGGCGAAGCTGTCCCCAACAACGCCAATTCCGGCTTTAATGCAGCTATGGCCAGCAACAACACCCATGGTAGCCTCTTTGAAGTGGATGGGCAATGGTATATCACTTACCACAGAGGAAACCGCAGCTTTGCTCGGCAGACAATGGTGGAGCCTATCCAAATGGATTATGACGATTCCACCGGAGAGGTCAAGTTCCTTCCAATGCCCGGAAGGCGCCAGGGACCGGCTGCCGTTACAGGGGGGAACACGTTCCTGACAAACCGGATGCCGGCAGCTGAAATGACATCAATGGGCTTTTCTCTCGGCGGTCTTGACCCTTACAGAAAGCATTCTGCTGGTATAGCGTGCTTCATGATGGGGAACATTTCCGGAGGCGGCACAAGGCCCAACGTCCGCGAAGCGTCCAAATCCGAAAGGGGCTTGGCAGGATACAACAAAGGCATAAATGGCCTGGAAATGACTGATATTCGAAACAATGCCGTGATCGGCTATAAATACTTTAATTTTGATAACACTGCTCCCGCAGACAAGCAGACCAATCTCGAAATCGGACTGCAGCCTTTGGGGCAAGACGCAACCATCGAGGTATATTTAAGATCGCCTGAGCTGGCCAACACCCAAGATTTGGGCAAGAAGATCGGCGAGTTTACCTTAACGGCAGATATGCCCCAAAAATATACCACACTCAGCATCCCTGTACCCGAAGTTGACGACAAGAGCATTTCGGGCTTGCAAGGTATTTTCTTCCGTTTTGTTGCACCCACTGCCGGAACCAAAAACCTTTGCGAACTGTGGGATCTGCAATTCTCCATTGAGAACAATTGGTTTGAAGATAGCTTTGAAAACGGCCTGACCTACTGGACAACAAACGGAGATTCCCAGATTCAAGAAGGCGCATTGGTGCTTCCCTCAGAAGATTCTCAGGCGATGGTCAAGCACGGCAAAAAATGGGCAGACTACTTTTTTCAGTCAGAAATCAAGTCGTTAGATGGAACTATGAATGTCCGGTTCCGTCAAACAGACGATCACAACTATTATGAATTGACAGTCTCCCAAGATAAGCTGGAACTCTACTCTATTCTGCATGGGAAAAAGGTGCTTTTACAATCCGCAGATTACAGTGTGGGATCCGGTGCCTTTACCCTCAGCGTGGATGCTGTAGGAAATGTGCTCAGCGTACGCATAGGCAATACCCTTGCTCTTTCTGTTAAAAACGGTGACCATGAGATCGGTACCGTTGGCTTTACGGCAGGCAGGGGATCCATTGCCTCGATCGATTCCATCTTAGTGGGCAAATCTGTTTATTCACCTCAGAACACATACGAGCCGCCAAGAGCCAATCGGGATAGCCTTACTCTCAACGGCCAAGAACTTCCTGGTTTTTCGACAACCTCCAACACGTATTTTATCGAAGTGCCTGAAGGCAGTCCGATTCCACAGTTGGGGGCTACCTGTGAATATAGCGATGTCAGAGTGACCGTAATACAGGCCACCCAGGTCCCCGGAAGTGCAATTGCCCGGTTTATAGACGGCGATACAATCAGGAACTACTTTATTAAGTTTACCCTCCCGAACGATGAAATCGAGCGGACGCCTCAATCGTGGGGTGGACTATCCGAGCTTCCGGCTGACTGGAAATACTTCAATAACAGTGAAGCAGCAAAGGCAAACATTGCCTTCGGGGATGCGGAAGGGTTGGTATTTACAGCCCCTGGAACCGTTGCCAGAGAGGATTATCCCTCCAATCCGGGAACAGCACAGTTCCCTCATATTGAAATGGCAGAGCCTCTACAAGGCGACTGGGAGTTCACCGCGGAATTTGAAAATATTAGTGAAGATGTAAGCGGAGGCGGCGGCGCTTATGGCGGGTATGGCCTTGGATTTATGACACCCGGCGGCGCTTATGTCAAGTTTATGCGCATGAACAACAACAGCTTCCAGATGGCCGGAACAGGGCAGAGCGAGTTTAACGCAACAGATAGTGGTTCAGCCTTTTCTCTAAGGTTAACAAAGGTGGGCAACACCCTTACCGGTTATCGCTCCTTAGATGGCGGTGCAACCTGGACTCGCCACGGCGGCTATGTTATCTCCGATACTTTTGATAACGCACGAATCCAGATATTTGCAACCACCAACATGGGTACAAAGGAATTTAAAGTGTATGCTAAGGGTATCACACTTGCAAATCTAGGTTCGCTTTCGAACATCCCGGAGGATCAACTGGATGTAGAAAAGGTGCTGCCACTGGTTGGCACAAGCATGTCCATTCCGAAAGACTCTTACAGAAACGACACAGCCAGAGCAGCTAAAGCAGTGGAAATACTCAATGCGAGAGCCGATATAAAAGGCCTTGGCGTTACCTGTGCCGTAGTTCCTTTCGGTAATTTCTATAAGCTCACTATTTCAAAAGGCTTGTCTGTATTGACTGTTGATCCGTTTGTGGTTATTGAACTGCTCCGGGATTGGGCAGACCTTGAAAGTGCAATTGGTCAGGCCGACGCTCTCTCAGAATACGATTATACGTTGGCAAGCTGGAATAAACTGACAAACGCACTAAAAGAAGCAAAAAAGCTTAACGGAGATTCAAACAGTTTGGCGATCAACAACGCTTGTATCAGGCTGGCCTCCGCCTTAAATGCAATGGAAGAAATAGCAGAAGGTGAAGTAATCTCGGTGGTCGGGGTCAACAACGATGGCCATACCAACGCTGAAACGGTTACCATCGTGGTACAAGAGGATGTGGGGCTTGAAGCTGAAACCATTACAGTGCTCAAGGATGGTAAAGTAGCCACTGTATTTGAAAACGCTTCTATCTACCCTGTGTTCCCATCTCCTAAGCTTGAGGACATCAAAGATAAAGAGGCTGATAAGCAAACTGAAACTCTCGACTCCGAGAACCAAGAGTCTCTTGCAAGCCAAGATACTGCTAACGAAGCCAATGCTACTGGTTCTGAGAATAAAGAGTCTTTCGCAAACAAAGAAGCCGGTAATGAAGCTAATGCTACTGGTTCCGAGAACCAAGAGCCTCTTGCAAACCAAGAAACAGATAACCAAGCCACGCCTTCGGGCTCTGAGAACCAAGAATCTTTGGCAGACAAAGAGGAAAAGACCGATTTAATCACCACTGCAACGTTGGTGCAGTCTGCGGAAGGCCAATACCGCGCCAGCTTGGATCTTACCCAGCCCGGGCTTGGCGATGGCTCTTATCGGTTAGTGGCGGATCTTTATGGAAACAAGTATTCCTTTAATTTTATATCCGACCGCACGCTTCCTGTAATCGACTTTGATTCCCGCACAGGTCAAGTGAATGTTACGGACAGCAACCTTGAAACCGTGCTTTTGAATGGATTGGAAACCACCAGCAGTTTCACACTGAGCGGCTGGAGCGCCTATACCGTTACAGCCATCGACAAAGCTGGAAACGAGGCAGTTGCGTTGTTAAAACGTGATCGTCCAAAACCCGATAGCAGTGACAGTGACAGAAGCTCCGACCGTGAATCCGAATCCAAAAAGTCCCTTTTTGGTGACAGTGGCGCAGCAAATAGCGATATAGCTGTGGCAACGCCGGTTTCTACCCAGGATGCCACCTCTGCTGCTAATAAAGCGATACAAGCAGCTGGTGGAAACAATGCTGTAACGGCACGATTCGTCAACAAGTCTGAGATTACTATTGAAGCAATCAAGGCCATGTCCGGCGCTGCGCAAACTGCCGGAAAAACACTCATGGTCAATGCTGACAACATCGTAAATGGCGTGGTTCTGTCACGTATTCGATTTGATGTTTCTCAGGCAACGCAAGGCATCAAGTTTGGGGTGCAGCTCAGCGGCAACAAAGTTGATGCGCGCAAAGCACTGTTCGAAAAGCATTTTTCCAATTCTTTGGCTATATTGAACCTCGAACAGAAAGGGAGCTTCGGAACGAGAGTTGAAATTGCGGCCAAGGTGAATTTAAGTGGGTTTGATAAGAACAACTTAGTATACTATTCTTATGACACTGCAACCAATCAATACGTGCGGATCAAGGAGCCGAATCATTTTGTCGATTCAAATGGTTACCTGCATTTCTTCACTGATCTGGGCGGCGATATTGTCATTTCCGAGGGTCCCCTTACCAAACGTTAATACTCTATTTCTTAAATATAAAACACTGCCTGCGTCTCCTTGTATGGGACGCAGGCAGTGAAATTAGTCATGAGTATTTGCAGATATATAAACCAAAGGTCACTCAGGATCGTGCAAAGATTCTCGCTATGCACTCCAAGAATGGTGATTTTGAATATTCAACTATCCGTGAGATCTTTGGATTCGGGATTTCCAGCTTGGAAAGGAAGGATAAAAGGGGTTGTTACCCATTCGGATATTCTTTCTTCATTGGGTCTTGGCATTGTTTGATTGAAGGAAACACCACCCAAGGGGCCACTTAGACCCCGTGGACTACCTTTATAGTAAGAAGGAGGATGTGCAGCGTAGCTAATTCAAATATTGTTTCATTGCCTGAATGTTATCCTTCTCAATTCGAATCAGGCTTTCTGCCACCTTCTTCGCTTGAGGAGAGATTTCCTGATGTGAATTGAGCGTTTTCGTGTTGTCAACGATTCCCATGGCACTGCCTTGAATCAGCATTTCAGCCATATGGGAAGAAGTTTTGTCAATCAGAGTATTGAATTGAACGCCCATCCAAAGGCCAGTGTTTTCCATTAAATTAGAATCTCTAGGCTGTTCGCCTTGCTCCAATAAGAGGGTGGCAGCCTGTTCTTTTAATTGAGCATATTCCCCCAGGAATCTATGCAGTGTTTGGGAGAATCTAGGGTCATCCGATTTCTCCACCAATAGCTGAGTGCCCTTAATGCCCATGGAAGCATTCTGATAAACATTGTTCAGCATACTTATATCTTGCTTATTGAGATCCATACTTTACCACCTTTCAACTTTTCTATTAGTATTTGCCGGAATTTCCTTTATATCCAAGTTGAAAGAGTGATGGGTTAATTGGAGGTTTCAGAACTCTACAGGAACAGGGTGGGGTTTTCATATTGCCGCGCTGCTGGCCCCGCTGACCCGGATGCTGAACTTGTCTGCCCAGGATGCAATCGACAAGATGCATGCCAATCATCCTGCGTGGCGATTCTAGACCGCTTTCGAAGCAACTCAAGTACCCCGGATTTGATATTGGTAGACTCAAAGTCCAGGGTTCGTGCATAAAATGGGCTCCATGCAATCTATCCGATAAGGTAGAATAGGCCGCGAATTTTTCTTGCCACTACCGGTTAATTTGTTGGTAAAATAGCAAATGAGGGATAACCGTAAAAGGCTACCCCTCATTTCACTTTAGCTCAATAAAAACACATAACCCGAACGCTTCACCGAGAAAGTGAATGTTCGGGTTATGTACGTTTGGTGCAGATGGCGGGACTTGAACCCGCACGCCTTGTGAGCACTACCCCCTCAAGAAAGTGGTTATATGCTATAATGCTAAAGTGCATAAAAACATTTTAGTAAGGGGACGCAGAAAATGTATAGTAACTATTTTGAATGGTTGGATTTTTGGAATGGGTTCTATAAAAAAGCGAAGGTAAAGCCAAACACCTACAAGAATTCGTGCTTTTATGTGAACATTCTAAAGCGCCATACCTTGGATATCGCTCTGGATTTAATCGATGAGACATATTGTCAATCGATTCTCTTAAAGATGTATGATGAGGGCTATTCAAAAGGAACTATAAAAAAAATTGCAACTATTTTAAGACAATCTCTAGGTAAAGCTGAAAAACTTGCATATATATTAAAAAATCCTTGTACAGATTTAATTATACCACAGGCTAATGTCAAAAAAGTGTTGCCGTTGTCCCAAGAGGAACAGATACTTGTTGAAGGCGTCTGTTCTGAGGAAGCATTAGGTCACCTAGTTATTTTTATGCTATATACAGGACTGCGTAGAGGCGAATTGATAAACTTACAATGGAATAATTATGACCAAGAATCCCATAGTATACAGGTCACACAAAGTAAGACGGAGAATGGTATTAGAACGGTTCCGTTACTGAATATTGCTCAAAAGATTATCTGTGACCAAAGAGCTGGGAAAAACGATAATTATATCTTTCATGGCCTTGACGGTAAACAACTTACCAATTCCGCAATGAGAGAGTTATATAAGAGGATTCGCTTGCAGACAGGAATCGAATCATTTACAAATCATGTTTGTCGGCATACCTTTGCAACACGTTTAGTAGAGAAAAAGGCCAGTCCTAAAAGTGTCGCTACGTTACTTGGACATGCAAAAGTCGAATATGCCCTCAATATATATGCTGAATTAGAAAAAAAGTTTATAATTCAAGAGATACACTTACTAGAAAGTAATGCGTAAATAGATGTTAATATTAAATTAGAAGCTGCTGACAGAACCTTTTGTCAGCAGCTTCTAATTCATTAAGAGGAGGAAAGACAAATGAGTATAACAAAATTAACCTTGAGCAAGGCTAGCAAGCTGATAAAGCGGGAGCTGGGGATCAGCGGCACCACATTGGTAAAGCCGCCCGAAATGAACGGCAATGCCAAGTACCCTTGGTACTGCATGAAATCCGGTAATCTCTCTATTGAGATTTACACCACTGACCCGCAGGACGGCAAAATAATTAACCTTCACCTAACGTTCCGGGACGGTCTAGGCAGCATCCATCGTTATTTTTACGCCGACGATCTGACCGAGGCCACCGAATACATGGAGGGCCGGCAATGGGAGGATCTGTTCGAACAGGTTGAAGGTAAAAGTCGGGAGCCAATGATTTACCATCTGGCCCGGCAGGCCCGAGAAGCCTGCCAAAAACACTTTGGAGGTAGCAATATATGAATATTGAATTGACCCGCCTACGCCGCATCGATCATCACACTGTCAAGGCTGTGGCCTCGCTCTTAATTGATGGGGAGCTGGCCGTACATGATATTAAGCTGCTGGAGATTTCAGGCGGCTTACTGGTGACTATGCCCAACAAGCAAGATAAGC